>JAAYGB010000020.1 GCA_012727955.1 Bacillota bacterium | reverse complement strand
TCAGCGCCGCCCAACTTGGACAACAGCATGGTGATCGCTGCTGTAGTAGTGGTCTTACCATGGTCTACGTGACCGATGGTACCGATGTTTACGTGCGGCTTAGTTCGTTCAAACTTTTGCTTTGCCACCAAAATACACCCCTCTACGCGATATCCAGGCTGAAGGGGTCGTCAACCCTACCCAGCCCACAAAGTGCTTGTCTTCTCCCTGCCGCTACAGGGTCCAAGCACCCTTCGACAGGAGAATGATGGTATTTGACAAAGATCTTCTACCGGTAGCGCAAAACTCCTTCCCTCACCGTACCAAACTACGCAAATTCGCTCTAATTTCCTTCTTTCCTCTTTTATTCTGGTTATGTTCCTAGTCTACCCAAAAACTGGGGATACAAAAAGCACCGTTATGCCTGAAACGGTGCTCGTCAAAGGATAAATTAATCAAGTTCAGCCGGTAGCGCGCTCATCCCTTTGGTCCAAATATCTTTCCAGCTTGCGCTTAACTCTCTGCAGCGCATTGTCCACCGACTTCACATGTCGATTTAGATCGTCGGCTATTTCCTGATAGGACTTGCCCTCGAGATAGAACATCAGCACTTTCCACTCCAGTTCACTGAGGAACTCTCCCATTTTCCGTTCAATATGAACAAATTCTTCTCGGCTGATGACTAGTTCTTCAGGGTCCGACACCTTGGCCCCGGACAGAATATCCAAGAGAGTGCGATCGGAATCCTCATCGAAAATCGGTTTGTTTAAAGATACATAGGAGTTCAGGGGGATATGCTTCTGTCGGGTGGCAGTCTTGATAGCTGTAATGATCTGACGGGTGATACATAGCTCTGCGAAGGCTCGGAAAGAAGCCAATTTATCAGGACGAAAATCTCGAATGGCCTTATAAAGGCCAATCATGCCTTCTTGAACTATGTCTTCTCGGTCAGCCCCGATCAGAAAATATGAGCGGGCTTTGGCTCGAACAAAGCTTCGATACTTATTTATCAAGTAATCCAGGGCCCTTTCATCGCTGGCCCTAATCAGCTCTACTACTTGTTCATCTTCCATATCCAAGTAATCCTGGTATAGCTTTTTGTAAACTGCTGACGTCAATGGTATCGCCTCCACCCGGATGTATTAACTTCGAAACCCGGAAGTCTCGCCCATACTTGCCTGCGGGAGACAACAAACCGGGGGATGTCCTCCTCAAAATGCACAAATATCGCCTTAAACCGGTGCATATGCACTGGCCCCGTCGCATCCTCCTGAACTATAGGCAATTCCTTTTGGGAAAAAGAAACGGAAGCAGTCATTGGCAGGAAAAATTAGGACGAAAAAATTCGGACGAAAATTTTCGAGATAGCAAAGGATTTCAATATCAGGACATAGAATATTTATTGGTCAGGCATAGTGTCATTATACAATAGGTGGATAAGCCCGTCAAGCAAACTTTCGTTCCCTGCTTGCACGGGCTTTTGGCTTTTCTCACGGGCTTTCACCCACCAATGGCGCCACGGCCACAATCCGTGGGGTGGGTGGATAATAGTCTCGGGAGATAAGTTCCCGAACCCTTTGTCCCCCTCGCTCGCTGTTTCGATACACCGCCACCCGGTACCCGTCCTGTCCCTCATCCACAATTTCTGCCAGACCCATATCAGGAGGCAGCTCATCCCACCGGGTCTTGCCATCAAGGGAGATGTATTCCGTTGGCCGGGGAATCACCTCCACGGAGGTACTCTCCAAGGTGACTCGGTCATAAACCTTGGCCCTTCCCATCACCTTGACCCACAGGCTTTGACCCTGAATGCCGGCCACCAGGGCCACGGGCCACTCAAAGTCGTTGGCGATCCGCAGATCAATGATGTCACCGTAAACGGTGGCATCCCGACCTAAGGGCACATACCCCAGGGGCGAGGAGTGGTTGCGCCGCTCCACGATTTTCATCCCCGACAGGAGCGCAGCGTTATACAAAGTGGTGGATACTTGACACACTCCCCCACCAATTCCTGTCACCAATTTCTGTCTTACAATCTCCGGTGCCGGCTGAAATCCCCGCTCCCGGGTTCTGGGACCGACGGCCTCATTGAAGGAGAGGGAGCCCCCAGGGGGCAGAATCCTGCCATCGAGCCACTGAGCTGCCAACTCAATATTGCGCACCCGTCCCCCATCGGAATCCGCCAAGGGAGTAGTAAACCCAGCGATTTCCACCGCGAAGTCTTGGTCACCAAGGCCCTCGGCCCAGGGTTGTCTGGTTTGGGAGACCACGGCTTCGACCCGATTTCTTTCCCCCTGCAGAGCACTAAGCACCTGCTCCGCGGTGGATTCCCGTTCCAGGGACTGAGCCGGTTGTCCAGGAATTAGCCTTCGATTGCTGTAATCGTAGCGAGGCAGCACCTCCGGAGAATTAACCCGAAGCTGCAGCTCATCGAGCCATGCCTCCTTGCGTTCCTGGGGCCAGACCAGGACTGGATTGATATCAAAACCTTGGCTTCTCAGATTGATCATGCGGCCCACTCGCTGGGTAAAACTTCCCGTCCTGACCACCGCTAAAACCTGATCCAGCATCTGATGCCGCTCCCAGTGGACTCCCATCTGCCCGGCGGTAAGCTCCCACTCCACCATCTGATTACCCTTGGGATAGGTGATGGCGATCCGGCGCTGCTGCCATTGGTCAGCTAGTCTAGCCAGTTCCCCTTCCACCTGGGCAAGGGGCCAGCCCCCAATGTCCAGTCCGGCCACTGACAATCCCGCGGGAGCATAGCCTTGGTCCAGATGCCCCAAATAGACGGTAGCACCCAGTCCAATGCCGAGACCCGTTGCCAGCCAGATCACAATAAATACCGTCACCAGATAGCGAATCAAGCTCCTTGCCTCCCGCCCCAATCAGATATGTGTATCAGCCCCAAAGGGGGTCCACTGATTAGGGTAACGCTAGTTCCCCCTTGACTTACCTGTGTAGTTCTGCCAAATCCGTCAGCCCCCGGCACCTACAGTCCCCTTCTTTGTCTTACCGCCTCATAGAGGAGGATACCGGCTGCCACGGAGGCGTTGAGGGAATTGACCTGTCCGTACATCGGCAAGCGGACCAGAAAGTCACATTTGTCTGCGATCAGGCGCCGGATCCCTCGGCCCTCGGAGCCGATGACCAAGGCCAAGGGGCCCGTCAGATCCGCCTCGGTGTGGAGCTTGTCCCCCCTCATATCGGCCCCGGTCACCCAGATACCCCTTTCCTTAAGGGTATCGATGGCCCGGGCCAAGTTGGTCACTTGACACACCGGAACATACTCCACGGCACCCGCGGAGGTCTTCGCCACGGTGCTGGTCACCGAAGCTGCCCGGCGCTGGGGAATGATCACACCATGGGCCCCCGCGGCATCGGCACTCCGCAGCACCGCACCGAGGTTATGGGGATCCTCAATCTGGTCCAGAACCACCAGGAAAGGAACTTCCTGCCGGTGGGCGATGGTATCCAGCAAATCCTCCAGGGCCCAATAGGAAAAGGGAGCAACCTGAGCCACCACCCCTTGATGGGAGGTTTCCGTTGCCAACCCCTCCACTACCGACTTAGAAGCATAGTCGACGGGAATCCTCCGCTTCTGAGCCAAGTCCTGGATCTGGTCGATGGCTCCACCTTTACTTCCCCGCAGGATCACAATCCTTTGGATCTGGCGACCAGAGCGCAGGGCCTCCAGCACCGGGTTGCGTCCACAGATTATCTCAGTCTTCATCCTGTCGGTCCCCTTCTTCCCAGACTAGATTCATCAGTTCCTGGAGCCGGCGTTCATTACCAGACAAGTATAAATAACCCACCAGGGCCTCAAAGCCTGTACTCAGCCGATACTCACTCACGGAAGCACTGCGGGGTACCGATGTCTTGGTATTTCGCCCCATGCGGACCACGGCAACCTCCTGGGGAGTCAAGACAGGGCTCAAACGAGCCAAGGCCGCAGCCTGGGCACTGGCACTGACGGTATCCACCGCAGCTTTGTGCATCCCGTTCAAATTATACTGCCCACAGGTTACCAGCCGTTTTCTCACCTGTAGTTCAAAAACGGCATCACCGAGGTAGGCCAGAGCCGCAGCCCCAATGGGCTTACCCAACTCATCTAAGATAACAGGGAATGGCTGCTGGTTATTATTGTCGTCACCGGTTACGTTCACTGCATCAGCCTCCATCAACTCTGCCGTTTCCACCGAGGTCCCTCGGGAGAATCCTCAATGATGATCCCAAGGGCTGCCAGCTGGTCACGAATTCCATCGGCGGTGGCCCAATCCCTTCGCTGTCGGGCCTCCTCCCGCAGCTGGAGAATCAAATCAATTAGCTCGGTGGTAATATCTCCCGGGGTCTGGTCCTCCTCCGTAGTCAACAGACCCAAAACATCGCCGGCCAGCTTCTCCATCAAGGCTATCCCCGCCGCCACCGTCTGTACTTGGGTTTCCTCCTTGGCGTCGAGATTGGCCACAATACCGTTGATAAAGCGGCACAGCTCAAACAAGCTGCCAATGGCCAAGGCGGTGTTAAAGTCGTCTTCCATCGCCGCTACGAACTTAGCCTCGGTGGCCGCCAACACATCCTGCTGGGGAAGGCTTGCTGCCTCTGACGTCAGCTTGCCCTGAATTGCTCGGCGCCAATTGGCCACGGAGTCATTGAGTCGCCGCCATCCCCTCACCGCTTCCTCCAGTCGCTCATCGCTGAATTCCAGCGGGCTGCGGTAATGGGTGGACAACACATAAAACCGCAGGGCCTTAGCAGGATAACGGTCCAACAACTCCTGAATGGTGGTAAAGTTACCCAGAGACTTCGACATCTTGGCATCGCCGATTTTCAGCAAACCATTGTGCAGCCAGAAGCGGACATAGGGAGGATCCTGGGTACAGGCCTCCGATTGGGCGATTTCATTCTCATGATGGGGAAAGACCAGATCCAGGCCACCACCATGCATATCAATATGGTTGCCCAAATACTTCATTGCCATCGCGGAACACTCAATGTGCCATCCCGGTCGACCCTTACCCCAAGGGCTGTCCCAAGCAGGCTCCCCGGGCTTAGCGCTCTTCCAGAGGGCAAAGTCTGCGGGATGTCGCTTTCGCTCGTCGACGGCAAAACGAGTCCCTGCCTCCAGCTCCTCGGGCCGCTGTCCCGAAAGCTTGCCATACTCGGGAAACTGGGGCACCGAAAAGAAGACATCGCCATCAACGACATAGGCGGAGCCATTGTCAATCAAGGTTTGAACCATGGCGATTACATCATCGATATGCTCACTGACCTTGCAATACACGTCGGCGGGCCTGACCCCTAGAGCTGTGAGGGCATCGAGATAGGAATCTATGTAGCGAGCCGACAACTCCAAAGCGGGAACCCCTGTGGCCTGGGAGCGAGCAATAACTTTATCGTCAACGTCAGTAAAATTCTGTACCAGTTTAGTCTTGTACCCGCGGTATTCGAGGAAGCGGCAAATTGCATCCCAGATAATGGCCGGGACTGCATGCCCAATATGGCTTTCGTCATAGGGCGTGATCCCGCAGACATAGATCCTGACAACATCGGAATCTAGCGGGGCGAATTCCTCTTTCCGCCTAGTTAATGTGTTATACACCTGGATAGGCATAGCTTGGCCTCCTGTTCATAAGAACCAAAATCCATCCGCGCTACTTGCAGACTGTCAAATCCCTGTCAAGATTATAGGCCCACGTTTTTCCACCTGTCAACCAAGGTGATCCCAGATCCGGTATGAGCCTGCTCCCCCTTGAATATCTTGAAATGAAACTCAAGGAGGGTAGCAAATGATACAGAATGCCTTTCTCCTGATCCTCCTCGCTTTAGGAGTCCTGGGAGGCAACCATCTGGTATCCATCTCCGGTACTATCTTATTATTGCTCCGCTTACTGGGTTGCCAACAATGGCTTCCCCTGTTAGAGGGGCCCTGCCTGCAAATCGGGTTAACCCTTTTAATCCTATCAATCCTTATCCCCTTCAGCAGTTCGGACCTAGAGCTAAGACAAGTTGCCCAGGCCCTGCTGCGACCCACGGGCGCGGCTACCTTTGTCGCGGGAATTGCCGGAGCCTACCTGGGCGCCCGGGGAGTTACCATTCTCCAGTCCCACCCCGAGGCCATCCTCGGAATCGTCCTGGGGACCATTGTGGGAGCCACCTTCTTTCAGGGGATTCCCGTTGGACCTTTGGTGGCCGCGGGAATGGGGGCAGTCCTCCTTCAGCTCCTCCGCCTCCTAGGCCTTGACTAGCGTACAGGAAGCATAGGCGGCAATCCCTTCCCCTTGACCGACAAACCCCAAACCCTCGGTGGTTGTGGCTTTCACATTCACCGCGTCCCCGGCAACCTGACAATTGGCGGCGATAATAGAGCGCATCTCGTCAATATAGGGCGCCAATTTAGGACGTTGCGCGGCGATGGTCACATCAATATTACCTACCCGCCAACCCCGCTCTCCAATCAGGGTTAACACTTGGCGAAGCAGTTGGATGCTGGAGGCACCTTTGTAGGCGGGATCAGAGTCGGGAAAGTGGCGACCGATGTCCCCTAAGGCGGCGGCCCCAAGGATACTATCCATTAAGGCATGAACCGCTACATCAGCGTCGGAATGACCCTCCAGCCCAAGGTGATAGGGCACTTCCACTCCACCTAGAATCAGTGGGCGCCCCGGAACTAAGCGGTGGACGTCGTAACCAAATCCACTGCGGACCCTACTCCCGCAGGCAGCATCGGATTCTCCTTCGTCCTGCTGCCGGTAGGGGGGCCTGGTCAAAAGAGCCTCGGCAATCGCCAGATCCTCTGCCGTTGTCAACTTGATGTTTGTGTAGGCTCCCGGGGCCAGGTATACCGGATAGCCGTACCGCTCCGCCAGGGCAGCATCGTCGGTGACCTGCACCCCATCCCCCTGGGCCTGCCGATGCAGCTCCAGGATCAGAGGATAGGAAAACACCTGAGGAGTCTGAATCTGCCACAAAGTACTCCGATGGGGAGTTTCATCCACCACCCGTCCATCTTGACTCACCTTAATGGTATCCTTGACGGGCACCGCGGCACAGACTGCTTGAGCAGTCTTGGCTTCTTTGAGACAGGCCTCGATGATCTGCCGGGTAACCAGGGGACGGCCACCGTCATGGATGATGACATACTCACAGGTTTCTGGAAGGGCCTGCAGTCCCCGATACACAGATTCCTGCCGTCCCTTACCCCCGGGCACCACCCAGCGTACCTTTTCACACCCATGGGCTTGGACTAAATCAGTAAATTCATCGCACAGCTGGGGCGGGACAACCAGGGCGATGGCATCCACCTCAGGCGTTGCTTCAAAAGCCTTTAGGGTCCGGATTACCGCCGGAACCCCCTCTAGCTCTAGAAGCTGCTTGCTGGGCACCGACAGGTCCCCCATCCGTTTGCCCTGTCCCGCCGCGGGAATTACCGCTGCTATCATGACCAATCACACCCCTACTTAAGAGAAAAAGATGATGAAAAGAAAAAAGCCCCCGGATTCAGGGGCAAAAAGTGCGTATCATTACAGAGCGCGCTCCAAAGCCTTGGGTTTAGCAAAAATCATTCGCCCGGCAGCAGTCTGCAACACGCTGGTCACCAGTACTCCGACAGTTTCTCCTATGTAACGACGTCCACCATCAACCACGATCATTGTTCCATCGTCTAGATAGCCGATGCCTTGTCCCTGCTCCTTGCCATCTTTGATTACATGAACGGTCATCTCTTCTCCAGGCAGAACGATGGGCTTGACGGCGTTGGCCAATTCATTGATATTCAGCACTTGAACACCATGTAACTCCGCTACCTTGTTGAGGTTGAAATCATTGGTGACAACCTTCGCAT
The DNA here is from genome assembly GCA_012727955.1 of Bacillota bacterium. Taxonomy (NCBI): domain Bacteria; kingdom Bacillati; phylum Bacillota; species Bacillota bacterium. Next base: position 20,210 of record JAAYGB010000020.1, on the reverse strand, counting down.
TCAGCGCTTTGGCGAGCTTCACCAGCTTGGTATCGACTTCTGAAATATCATCATAGTCCCATTCCAGTACCTTCACATTCACCTTGCGCTCTTTCTGCATCTTGTTCAAAATGTCTAAACCTCGCCGTCCACGATTGCGCTTGAGCACATCGGAAGAGTCTGCAATATGCTGTAGCTCCTCGAGAACAAAGCCAGGTACGTATAAGGTTCCCCCAATGAATCCGGTACTACAAATGTCCGATATCCTACCGTCGATAATGACACTGGTGTCAAGGATCTTTGCTCCCACCGGGGCTGGTTTTCCTTCGTTTTTCTGACCCCGCTCTGCATTTCGCTGCATTGTTCCCGTCAGCAATTGGAAGAGGTCATCCTTTTTTCTCACGGAAACAATGGTTGAGATATACCCCAGAAAGGCTGTAATCAATAGAGGAATATAGTCTCCGATCACTGGAATACTTCTAGGAATTGGTATAGTTATTAAAATAGCTATCAAGAGCCCAACACAGAGCCCTATGGCGCCAGCCACAACTTCAGTCAGGGAAGCCCGATGTAAATTATTCACCGTTGCACCGATACAGCGTTGAAAGAGTCTCACCAGTGCGGGGCCAATCAAAAGTCCCATGATCAAACCAAAGATTGCACCCCCGATCAGCCAGTGAGGGGTTTGCACTCCCAGAGCTTCCCCGCTCATCCCGCCGAGACCATTCTCTAGCACGTACTCTGCTAACTGAAAACCCAGCACAGCACCTAAAAGCGCAGAGAAAAATCTGACTGCTTTCATCTACAACTGCTCACCTCCTTCCCTCCGGCCTCTAGTCTTTCCAGTTCCTGAAGAAATATCCATGAAATCAAAGCAAGAAATCCAACTGAAGTGCAGGACAGCGGACCGTTGTTGTCCGCTGTCAAGTTAGGGGCACACGTCCCCCTTATTCAAAAAAACTAAGAACCTGTTGCTCAACTTCCTCTTCGGAAAGGTCCTGGGCAAGCACCAATTCGCTAATAAGGATCTGCTTTGCATTCTCCAGCATCTTGCGCTCACCGGTAGACAGTCCCTTCTCGTTATCTCGGATCGCCAAATTACGCACGACTTCAGCTACAGCGAAAATGTCTCCACTCTTGATCTTCTCCATATTGGCGCGATAACGACGATTCCAGTTGGAAGACATCTTTGTCTGCCCCTCTTGCAAGATACTGAGAACCTGAGCCACACCCTCCTCGTCGATCACGGGGCGCAACCCTATCTCCTCAGCGTTCTCCATCGGGATCATCACCTTCATATCGCCGATGGGCAGACGCATGATGTAATAATTCTGCAATTCGCCCAGTACTTCCCGCTCTTCGATCTTCTCGATAATCCCAGCACCATGCATAGGGTACACTACTTTATCCCCGATATTAAAACCCAACCAATCAACCCCCAACCATATCCGTTTCTACGTATAAAAACCCTACCCTATATTATAATAGAATCAATCAAAAAGGTCAATGTTCCCGACTTTTCGCAACTATCGCTAAATGTGCCGGTCCAACAACACCTGCTCCCGCATCCTACGCAGCCCTTCCCGAATGGCCTTGGCCCTGACTTCACCGATACCCTCAACATCGTCCAGCTCATCGATACTAGCTTGCAGAATATTGGGCAGTTCTTTAAAGGTGTTGACCAAGTTCTCAATCACCGGCATCGGCAACCGAGGAATGCGACTGACCACCCGGTAACCCCGGGGCACAACGGGATAATCGGGATTGTTCATGTTACTGCCATAGCCTAGGGCTCTGGCCGTCAGGGCTTGGTCCAAGAGATCCTCCGACTCCCAACTGGATAAACTCTGCCAGACCTGTTCGGCAGTCTCCTCCCGATCCGAGGTCAGGTAGTCCTTGATCACCAAATACCCCTCGTCTTCAATATCGACCATCAATTCCTCCAGCTGCATACTAACCAAACGACCCTCTGTTCCCAATTCTATGATGTATCGCTCGATCTCATTAGCCACACGCTCCACCATTTGCGCCCGCTGTACCGCCATAGTGACATCGGCTAAGGTTGCCGCCCCCTCAAATTCTAGGGCCGTCAAATTGGTGAGCACCTGCTGCAGCACCGACTTATATTTCTCTAGGGTCTGGAGCGCTTGGTTGACTTTGGCCAGAATCACCCCGACGTCCCGCAGGACATGCTTCACATTTCCCTTGTACAACGAGATGACGTTCCTCCGCTGGCTAATGGAAATCACCAGCTCCCCCGTCTGCTTAGCCACCCGCTCCGCGGTCCGATGGCGAGTTCCCGTTTCAAAGGTGGGAATCATCGGATCCGGGGTTAGCTGACAATTGGCATAAAGAATCCTTTTGGCATCAAAGGAAAGGATAATAGCACCATCCATTTTGGCCAATTCATACAAGGCCGTGGGATTCATCTCTGCGTCAATCCGAAACCCTCCATTGACTAGGCTCAGCGTTTCTTCACTGTCGCCCACCACAATCAGAGCACCGGTCCGAGCTCGCAAAATGTTCTCCAGTCCCTCTGACAGCGCCGTACCCGGGGCCACAAGCGGGAGGGTCTTTGACCAGAACTCATCAAGTTTGGCTTTCATTCTTTCACCTCCTGGTTGAGCACCCCACCGCACGCAACGCTTCTTCGATGCGGCGAACTGGTACAACTTCGATTCCAAATCCATCCACGTTTATATTCTTCACCGCAGTGGTCGGGACTAAACATTGTTGAAACCCCAATTTAGCAGCTTCTCCCAAGCGCTGCTCAATCTGCGGCACCCCGCGGATTTCTCCCCCCAGCCCAATCTCACCAAGGGCAACGGTGCCGGGCTTCATGGCAACATTCTGTAAACTCGAGGCAACTGCCAAGGCAACGCCCAGGTCCGCTGCCGGTTCCGTAACCTTGACGCCTCCTGCGACGTTGACAAATACATCATGGGTCTGGAGTGGGTATCCCATTCTCTTTTCTAATACTGCCAAAATCATCGCGACCCGATTGTAGTCTACCCCGGTGGTTTGCCGGCGGGGAACTCCGCCAAAGGCCGTAGCGCTCACCAAGGCCTGGATCTCCAACAAAAGGGGCCTGCTGCCCTCAATGCTGCCGATGACAATGGAACCGGGAGACTGCTCCAGTCTTTCCGCCAAAAACATTTCCGATGGATTAGTAATTTCTGTCAATCCCCGAGCGCTCATATCGAAAACACCGATTTCGTTGGTTGAGCCAAAGCGATTCTTCACCGCCCGCAGGATGCGATAGTTGGCGGAGCTGTCCCCTTCGAAATACAGAACAGCATCAACGGCATGCTCCAATACCTTAGGACCCGCCAAGGCGCCGCCCTTGGTCATGTGCCCCACCAGAATAATTGGCAATCCCTGTTGCTTTGCCACCTGCAGCAGTTGCCCGGTACACTCCCGCACCTGGCCGACACTTCCCGGCGCCGAAGTGATATCGGCACTGCCCATGGCCTGAATGGAATCCACAATGGCCAGGGAGGCCTTTGACTGTGCCAGAGCACCGGTTGCTGCTTCAATCTCAGTGGTAGCCAGGACCAGCACATTGTCCTCCAAGGCCCCCAACCGCTGGGCCCTTAACCGCACCTGTTGGGGAGACTCTTCCCCGGAGATGTACATTACTTCCCTTCCGGACTTTGCTAAGTTGGCGGCCACCTGCAATAGGAGAGTGGACTTGCCAATCCCCGGGTCGCCACCCACCAAGACCAGGGATCCGGGAACAATCCCGCCTCCCAGGACTCGATTAAGCTCACCGATACCGGTATCCAGCCGTTGGGACTCCACGGCTTCCACCTGGGGAAGGCGCTGGGGCTTGGTGCCGCCCTGCGCCATAAAGGCCTGACCAGATCTGCGCTTGGGCTCAGGAAGGGCCTCCTCTACCAAGGTGTTCCAAGCTTGACAGGCAGGACAGCGTCCAAACCATCGACTGGTAGAATGCCCACACTCCTGGCACACATACTGGCTTTTAAGTCGAGCCATAACCTTCTCCTAGATAAAATTAGAATAGAATATAATTAATCAGTTTAATTATAGCACTAACCAGCGCAGTTTACAATTGAAAGGGCGGTATCTGAAGCCGATACCGCCCATTACGCTCTTGGCTTTGTTCAACTCAGTTTTACTTCATCGCCGCAAAAAGCCAATTGCCCTTTACTAACTAACGGGGACTCCCTGCTCCTTCCTTTGAAATTCCAGGGCTTCACCCCGCACCGTGACTACCACGGTATCACCGTCTTTGAAGGTGCCCGCCAGGATGTGATCCGACAGGGGATTCTCAATATATCTTTGGATGGCCCGACGCAAGGGGCGAGCACCGAACTCAGGATCAAATCCCCTATCCACGAGGAAATCCTTGGTGGCCTGATCCACCACTAATTCAATATCCCGCTCCTGCAGTTGCTCCCGCACCTCTTTGACCATGATGTCCACGATCTGGTGAATGTGCTCCCGCTGCAGCGAATGGAAGACGATGATGTCGTCAACTCGGTTGAGAAATTCCGGTCGGAAGGTACGGCGGAGTTCTCCGGTAACCCGATCCTTCATCGCTTCATATTCGGAACGAGCCTGTTCCGCCGCATCGCCCACATGGAATCCAATGCGCTCGGAGCGCTGCAGTTGCCGAGCCCCCACGTTGGAGGTCATAATCAACACTGTGTTACGGAAATTCACCGTCCGTCCCTGAGCGTCGGTTAGACGGCCGTCTTCCAACACCTGCAGCAAGATGTTAAAGACCTCGGGGTGAGCCTTTTCGATCTCATCAAAGAGAACTACAGAATAGGGCCTGCGGCGCACCTGCTCCGTTAGCTGCCCACTTTCTTCGTAGCCGACATATCCTGGAGGCGCCCCGATTAACCGGGAAACGGTATGTCGCTCCATGTACTCCGACATGTCCAGACGAACCATCGCCTCTTCGTCTCCAAAGAGAGCTTCCGCCAAGGCCCGGGCCAACTCCGTCTTACCCACACCCGTTGGTCCCAGGAAGATAAAGGAGCCCACGGGGCGCTTCGGATCCTTTAGACCGGCCCTAGCCCGGCGCACAGCCCGAGAGATGGCACCGATGGCCTCGTCTTGACCGATCACCCGCTCGTGGAGGATTTCCTCCAGGTGCAGAAGCCGCTCCGACTCCTCCTGGGCCAGTCGGGTAACGGGAACTCCCGTCCACCCCGCCACAATCTCAGCGATATCGTCCTCGGTCACCGTTCCTGAGCGCATGCTCCGGCTTTGCTTCCACTGAGCCTGCTTTTCCTCTAACTCCTCCTTGAGTTTCTGCTCCCTATCCCGCAAAGCCGCGGCGTTTTCAAATTCCTCATTCTTAATCGCAGATTCCTTCTCAACCCGGGCCTCATTGATGCGATCCTCCAGTTCCTTTAACTCTGGAGGCGGTACCAAGGCCGAGAGGCGTACCCGAGAGGCTGCTTCATCGATGAGGTCAATGGCCTTGTCGGGCAGGAACCGCTCCGTTACATACCGATCCGACAGCCGGGCCGCGGCCACCAGGGCCTCGTCGGTGATCTTAACCCGGTGATGGGCCTCATACTTATCCCTCAGGCCCTTAAGGATTTCGATGGTCTCCTCGACGGTAGGTTCATCAACCATGATGGGCTGGAATCTCCGCTCCAGGGCGGCATCCTTCTCCACATACTTGCGATACTCATCTAAGGTAGTAGCTCCAATGGCCTGCAGCTCACCTCGGGCCAAGGAGGGTTTGAGGATATTCGAGGCATCGATGGCCCCCTCGGCAGCACCGGCGCCGATGAGGGTATGCATTTCATCGATGAAGAGAATCACATCGCCCGCGGCACGAATCTCTTCCACCACCTTTTTGAGTCGCTCCTCAAACTCACCCCGGAACTTGGAACCGGCAACCAGGGAACCCATGTCCAAACTGACCAATCGCTTGTTGGTCAGGGTCTCTGGAACATCGCCCGCGACAATCATTTGCGCCAACCCTTCCGCCACCGCGGTTTTCCCAACGCCCGGCTCTCCGATCAAGACGGGATTGTTCTTGGTTCGCCGGCTTAAGATTTGAATTACCCGCTGGATCTCCTGCTCCCGGCCAATGACGGGGTCCAGTTTCCCTTCCCGAGCCAACTCGGTATAGTCCTGGCCATATTGATCCAGGGTGGGGGTTTTCCGCCTTCCTGCGGCCTTGGCCCCGGTGCCGCCGGCGCCGCCACCGAGAAGCTCCCCTACCTGCTGACGAACCTTGTCAATGTCGGCACCCATGTTCCGCAGTACCTGGGCAGCAACTCCCTCACCCTCCCGGATCAAGCCCAAGAGGATGTGCTCCGTCCCGATATAGGTGTGTCCCAGTTTGCGGGCTTCATCAAAGGCCAATTCCAGTACCCGTTTGGCTCTGGGAGTAAAGCCGATCTGACCCACAGGACCCCCTTCACCCCGACCGATGACCCGCTCTACCTCCTTGCGGACATCTTCGAGATCCCCCAGGTCTGCCAATACCTTTGCTGCCACACCGGCACCCTCGGCTACCAGCCCCAACAGAATGTGCTCGGTGCCAACGACATTATGATTTAGCCGCCGCGCCTCCTCCTGCGACAACACAATGACCCGTTGCGCTCGTTCGGTAAATCGACCAAACATAAAGTCACCTTCCCTTTCCAAGTCTCCTCCGCACTAGTGAAGGGCCTGTCAACCGTTAGGCTGTTTCAATCGTTCTCGAATCAGACTGGCCCGATACTCATCCCGTTGTTCCGCTTCCAGCTCCCGCCCCATAATAAACTGGAGATGGGCCGGCCGGATCATCACCATCAATTCCTGCAGAATTCGAGGCTCCAAACCAGTGATAATACCTAGGTCGATGCCCAGGCGCACCGTTGATAGATATCCCAGGGCATCGGCGGTATTCAAAATCCGAGAGTGGGACAAAACTCCATAGGCCCGCCAAATCCTATCTTCCAAGGCTAATCTATTGGACTCTAAAAGGGTATTCCTCGCTGTGCGTTCATGGGCAAGGATCTGCTCCGCCACATTGGTCAGGTGTTCAATGATCTCCCGCTCACTGCGTCCGAGACTCACCTGATTGGAGACCTGATAGATATTGCCCACTACCTCTGTACCCTCTCCATAGATACCCCGTACCGTCAGTCCCAATTGCCGAACGGCATTGATAATTCGGGGCATGACGCCCGTCGCGCTCAATGCCGGTAAGTGCATCATTAGTGATGCCCGCATTCCGGTACCAACATTAGTCGGGCACGCGGTCAAATATCCTACCTCTTCGGAAAAGGCAAAGTTGAGCCTAGCGTCCAGCTCATCGTCGGTTTTGTCTGCCCTTTCGTAGGCCGCCAGCAACTGCAACCCGGGATAGAGCACCTGAATCCGCAGGTGATCCTCTTCGTTGACCATAATGCACAAAGTCTCGTCATCGCTCAGGGCTACAGCTCGATTCCTCACCTGCTGGGCATGTTGGGGACTGATTAGATGTTTTTCTACTAGTCGTCGTCGCTCCAACTGTTCCACTTCCGGCATGGCTCTAAAGTGTAATGTCCCCACAGAACCTTCCAAATTCATTTGAGCCGCAACAGCCTTAACCAACTCCTGAACTTGGCGCAGCTGTTCATCACTGGCCACGGCACAAAAGGGAATGTTGGCTATATTCCGGGCCAGACGAACTCTACTTGCAATCACAATATCATCCTCAGGCCCCTTGGCCTGCATCCACTTAGGCGCTGCCTTCTTGAATAAATCCTCTAATGCCATCGCACCGATCCCCTTCCGTCCTCTTCAGGCACAATTCTTTTCTTAATCAGCGGTCTGCGCTTCCTTGGCGCGAATTAAATCCCGCAGACGCGCAGCCTCTTCATAATTTTCCTCGGCGATGGCCTGGGATAGTCGTCCCCTCAGCTCTTCGATCTCCCGCTGCTGCCAAAGCTCAGGAGCGCTGTGCCGAGGCACCTTCCCCGAATGGGTTGTCGTCCCATGCAGCTTGCGCAGCAGCGGCTTTAGCTGCTGCGAAAACTGGGCATAGCAATCTGCACACCCCAATTGACCTAACTTGTGAAAGTCGTTATAGGACAGACCACAGGTGCGGCAACGAATGGTCTGTGGTTGGGTTCTTCCCAGAAACTTAAATTCATTTTCCAATACCTTTCCCAGAAAGCTCTGGAAGGTAGACTGCGGATCCAGCCAGCCAAAATCTCCTTGGGCCGCAGCGCACTCTTGGCAGAGATGCGCCTCGGTTTTCTGGCCGTTAATCACTTGGGTCAAGTGTACCGTCGCCGGTCGTCGCTCGCATTTTTCACAGATCATCACCCTACGCCTCCTCTGCCCTCACTATCGACTGCCTACCGATACTACCAACAGAGCCCGAAACAAAGCGGCTCTGACCATCCCTGCTATGGAAGGCTCCAACAGCCGGGTTTCTTGATCGATGACAGCGCGAATTAGTCGGATCTGCTCGGCCTCCAAGACTTTCGCATCTTCCAGCCGGGCCAGCAAGTATTCTATACCCTCTTTCGACACTGTCCTACCCACCTGATTGTAGGCCCAGGAAATCAGCTGTTCGCCCTCTACCGGCTGCAGACGAGTGATGCGAATATACCCACCGCCCCCTCGGCGGCTTTCCACAATGTACCCATGTTTAGCGGTAAATCGGGTCTTTAGCACATAGTTAATCTGAGACGGAACGCACTGAAAGCGCTCAGCTAAATCGGTCCTACGGATATGAAGGGTATCCTGCCCCATCTCACTTAACAATCGCTTTAGATAATTTTCAATGTGATCAGCCAGGGTAGCCATCAGCGCCCTCCTTCTCACCAAGATACAGCCACGATGCCCCCTGCTGCCGGGGCCAAACCCAGACCATCGGAGTGGAAAATCCACCCATATCTATTGTCTCCGCCACTATGGTTTTTAGCCACTCGCGGCCTTTGACCTTCCCTGACCTTCACTGGTATTGTACCCGTCTTTCTCTGGCCTAAGCAAAACCAGTTTTCGGCCATTTTCCAGCCTCCGCCAGGAAGGAGGGGGAAAATTCTTGTCAAACCAAAGTTTTTCTCACCCTAGCTCCTCTAAACTTCGTCTTTTGGTCAGGAAAGGTCAGACCGACCCCTGTTCCACCGGTTTTGTTAATTTTTTACCTACTTTGGTATATTTGCCGGGGAGTTGGACATACTAATGGATGGAAATCATATCTGCGGAGGGATGAGACATGAAATCAACGGGACGGAAGGAACAAGTCGAGCGGCTGGCCCAAGCCATAGCAGCCATTGAGAATTCAACTTTAAGCCCCAAGGCCAAGGAGCGGGGACTCGTCCCTCTTCGCAAGGCATTGAATCGAGAGTTGGGGCTAGCGGCTCAGGGCCGCTAGAGCGTATCACCTTTCATCATAGACTTATAGCCAGAGGCCAAGACGGGGAAAGCGAGCTTTCCCCGTCTTGCTGCAGTAGTCCAGAAGGCGCCAGGGCCTTTTTGGACCTGGCGATTAGGACAGATTATAACCAACCAGTCAGCTGAGCCAAGAGCCGGGCATAGGCAACGAAATTGGGCCAGGAAATGTCGGGAGGCACCCCATGGTCACAACCGGGAATGAAACCGCCCTGCTCTAAGAGGGGAGGAACCACCCGCATAACTTCTTCTTCCATTGCTTTCCCGCCCTTGGCAATGGCTCGCTTGTCAATACCCCCGGTATAGGCCATCTTCGTCCCATAGAGGCGACGATATTCCACGATGTCATTGTGGGCCGCCACTTCATTGGGGCCAGAGCAGTTGATTCCTGCTTCAATCCAGATGGGAATCAACTCACCGACATACCCATCGGAGTCCAGGGCTATGACCGGCACCTGATGACGGCGCAGGAGTTTTTCCCACCGCTGGTAGGCCGGCATGAGAAATTCTCGGGTCATTGCCGGAGAAATCATGCTGTGGGCCTTGTAGGCCATGTCTTCATGAATCCAAACTGCATCGGGAACAAAGGATGCCAGCATCTTCTCCAGGACCTGCTCGACAAACTGGATCCAAAAGCCGATCATCTCGCGAATAAAGTCCGGCTCCTCCACCAGCTTAATACAGAGGTTGGTAAATCCCAGCCACTCCCGCAGCTGCCAGAAGGGCCCATTGACGCTAACGGAGACGGGATAGTCCCGGTTTTCCAGCAGCTGCGCCCGCTGGGCAAAATCCTCGGGAAAACGCCCCGGTGAAGCAGGATCATACCGGGGTTTCATTTTTTCCCAGTCCTCCCTGGTCTCCACGGGAAACTTGTGCCATTTCCTAGTGACAAAATCCTTGGGCATTCTGAGATAGGTGTAGTCATACTCATCGGAGATCTCGGTGATCGCACCCATCCAATCCTGGACAATATAGTGACCGTCTTTGTGTTCCAGTACCTTCTCCTCAAAGGTGGGGATCATAATAAAGGACACCCCAGGATCTACCTTCGGTCCCGGCGGCTGATAGTCAATCCCCAGTTCCTCCATTAGGTGCTGATACCAGTGACCTTCCGCCGGCAACCCTTGAGTTCGCCAGGTGGCCAAAGTGGACTCCCGGGGGCCGCCGGGCTGAAAGGGTATCTTGTCTGGTGTTCCAAAGGTCATTGTCGCTACATATCGTTCCCGCTCAGTCATAGTCATTTACTTCGCCCTCCGCCTCGACAGTTTTGCAGATTTGTGCTTGTTCTCTGATAACTGACTACGACTGGAAACCGTGGGCACCTTCTGGCTTTAACAGATTTATCCGAAAAAACAGCCCCTGCCACCAGATACGGCGGCAAGGGCTTTCAACGTATCAATACTTAGTACGTCCAGGGACCTCCTCAACGGATTCCCCCAGGGAATCAGCTATTTCCTCCAAGATACGGGCTCGATAGTTTTGAAAGTCGTACATCGCCCACCAGCCCATGAGGTTAGGCAGCTGGGTGCCATCTTCCAGATCTAAAGGGGCAACGGAATACTCCTCGGCAATACGCTTTAGTTCCTTTTCCTTCTGTGACAAGCCTAGCCCCCCTTCATACGGGTACTGATAGTAGCCTCCCACAGACAGCGGGGTCTTATTCTTGTCTGCCCGCCCCATCGGAAAGAGTACCGAGACTTATCTCAGCCGCGGTCAAGGCCGTCAGCCGGTCTGTGCCCTGGGGTCTGACCAGCAATGCCCCGGTGTCATCGATTCCCACGGCTTGTCCCCGACGGGAAGTCCCGTCCTGATCCCGGACCTGCCAAGTAACCTCTTGCCCCAGAGTGGCACAGTGACGGGAAAACTCTGCAACGATTTTCCTGGGGTCTTCTTGGAAAATCCGATAAAACCGACCAAAGGCACCAACCAACCTAATCAAGAGCTGGCTGCGGCCAACCGGTGTCGGGCTTAGCTCGTTAAGGGCCACCACGGGACGGTTCAAAGCGGCCAGTTCCGGAGGCTTTGTCACGTTGATGCCGATCCCAACGGCCGCCCAGTTCAAGGCGGTAGCGCCCCCACCCTCCACCAAGATCCCCGCTAATTTTCCGGAGTCGGCCACCACATCGTTGGGCCATTTCAGCTGCAGATTGGTAAGCCCGCAAAGGCTGCCGATGGCCTCCTTGGTCGCCAACGCAGCCGCGAGGGACAGAGTTCCACTTATGCGATGGGCAGTTCCGGGACGAACCAGGAGGCTCACCCACAACCCTGTGCCCGGCTGGGAAATCCAGCGTCGACCCAATCGACCTCGTCCCCGGGTTTGTGCATCGGCGACCACCACTGCAATTTCCGGCACTTGACGGCGGGCCATGTCCCGCACCACATCATTGGTGGACTCCGTCTCAGCTAAGTGTAGATAGGAGGTTACTTCTTTGGCAGCGGCCTGCAGCTGGGCCAACATTTCCCCTTGGGCAGACAGGGGGATATTAGCTTGGTTCATTGTTCGGTCACCTTACCTCTATATTTAACAAACAATTGCATTTAGTTTACACAGAAAGCCCCATTGGGTATAATTATCTCTAGAAGTCTTTTCCCCAACTGAAAACCGAAGCTTCAGGGAGTATTTAGGAGGTAATCAGCAAATGCGAAAGCGACATCGTATCCTCCTCCCGGTGGTGCTCACCGTGGTACTCACCGTCGGAGGTATTCTTTGGGGCTCTGATGCCTTACCTATTCCACGCTGGAATAGTGCCAATCCTTCAGAGCAGGCAGAAGTACCGGCAGACCGTCAGTTGGTGGGTAATTCCAAGGTCTACGCCGCTGCCGCCCTAACGGGGAATCCCTATCTCATTGCCGATGTGGCCGAGGATAGTAGTCCCGCCGTGGTGTTCATCTCCGTGGAGTGGCCCCAACCGGAAATAGATACCTCGAGATCACCCTTTGATGATCCCTTCTTCCGTTTCTGGTTCGGCGACAGATTCTTCCCCTTCCCCACCCCCGGTCGACCGCAACCGAGACAAAGCGCGGGTACGGGCTTTATCATTGATACCGAGGGTCACATTCTCACCAACCAGCACGTGGTGGGGGATGTCGGTGAAGGCCAGACCATTACCGTTCGCATCACCACCGCGGAATTCGATGGCGAGGTGGAGGCGGAGCTAATTGGCGCCGACTACATGCTGGACCTGGCGGTACTGAAAATTGAAAAGCCCCAGGAGTTGAAGGAACTGCCAACACTACCTCTGGGCGATTCCGATCGCAGCCGTCCCGGCGAGTTTGTCATTGCCATCGGTAATCCCTACGGTGAGCAGTTCGACCATACGGTAACCATTGGCGTACTCAGCGCCAAGGGCCGGCAAATTAGCATTCCCGATTATGACAAATCCACGGTCAAACTGTACCAAAACCTGATGCAAACCGACGCGGCCATCAACCCCGGAAATAGTGGCGGACCCCTTTTGAACATCAAGGGTGAAGTCATCGGAATCAATACTGCGGTTAACGCCCAAGCCCAGGGAATTGGCTTTGCCATTCCCATCAATACAGCCAAAGAGGTTCTAACGGACCTGATTGAAAAGGGCAAGGTAGAGCGAGGTTCCCCGTGGCTGGGAGTCCAGTATGAAAGCGCAGAAAGATACTTCCGGGTCTCCGGCGCCCAAGGCATTGTCATCGTCAATGTCTTGGAGGGTCAGCCCGCGGAGAAGGCTGGACTGAAGGAAGGGGACTACGTCATCGCCATCGATAGAAAGCCCATTCGCGGTACCCAGGACTTCATGGCTAAGGTACAACAACTGCAACCGGGACAGCAGATTACCCTCACCGTGCGGCGGGGAGGTACACAACTGCAGATTCCGCTGATTGTGGGCGAAAGACCCGAAGATATCGATTAGAGGTTGTCGAAAGGAACCTAATAGGCATAGGAAAAGGGGAGCAGCTAAGTACTGCTCCCCTTCTTGATTCTATCGTATTACTCGCCAGCGACAGTAGTAATTGGTCGAGTTAATTCCGCCTCTACTGCCTGGATGATACCACCGATGGAAGCCATGGGTTTTCTCACCCTAACGGTAACCCTGTCAACGTCACAACTGGCCAGGACCTCTTCTGCAATCGCCTCGGCAAGGGCTTGAATCAAGTTGAATTCCCGCTCCTCCACCAAATCCTTGACGATAGCATAGATGTCGCCGTAACTGACACTGAGCTCTACATCATCGGTCTGACTGCTGCTGCTAAAATCGCCCAGCAGGTCGATATCAACTTCAATGGGTTGACCCATCTCTTTCTCAGCTTCATAGGCTCCATGATAGCCGTAAAACTGCATACCCTTAAGTGACAGACGATCCATTGATAGGTCAACCTCCTTTTGACGTGGGTGGAATTAACCTACAGGATTAGGCTCGGGATCAAAGCCCACCTCGTTGATGGGACTATCATCGTCGCTCTGCTGAAGGGCTCGGTTCTGCCGCAGACGACGCAAGGTCTCCTCGGGAGCAGCGAGAATCTCCTCGTAATCCTCACGATTGAGGGTCTCTCGCTCGATCAAAGCCTCGGCCACGGCGTCCAGTTCCGTTCGGTGCTCCGTGAGGATGTTAATGGCCCTTTCATGGGCGTTATCCACGAGACGTCGGACTTCCTCGTCGATTACTGCCGCGACTTCTTCACTGTAGTTTCGCTCCCTGGAGATATCCCTGCCCAAGAAGATCTGTTCTTCATGGCGTCGACCGAAGGTCAAGGGTCCTAAGCGCTCACTCATTCCGTATTCCGTGATCATCTGGCGAGCCAACTTAGTAGTCCGCTCCAGGTCATTCTGGGCTCCGGTACTAACCTCATTGAAGACGATCTCTTCGGCGGCTCTGCCTCCCAGCATCCAGGACAACTGGTCTTCCAACCGGGACTTGGTCATTACGTACCGGTCTTCCTCGGGCAGAATCATCGTGTAACCCCCGGCCAACCCTCTACCGACGATGGTAATCTTGTGTACCGGATCGGAATTGGGGACAAAGCTGGCTACCAGGGCGTGACCCGCCTCATGATAGGCAAAGACCTTCTTGTCCTCTAAGGACATCGCCTTCCGCTTTCGTTCCGGACCCATCATCACTCGGTCAATGGCCTCTTCACACTCTTCCATGCTGATGGTTCGCTTCCGCCGACGCGCCGCCAAGATTGCCGCTTCATTCATCAGATTCTCCAGATCGGCGCCACTGAAGCCCGGGGTTCTCCTGGCCAATACCTTGAGATCCACGGTGGAGTCCAAAGGCTTGCCCCGAGAGTGTACCTTGAGAATTTCGATTCGACCTTCGTAATCGGGACGATCGACGACGATCTTCCGGTCAAATCGGCCCGGGCGCAACAATGCCGGGTCCAAGACGTCGGGACGGGTGGTTGCTGCCATCACGATGATTCCAGAGTTGGCCTCAAATCCATCCATCTCCACCAGCAATTGGTTCAGGGTTTGTTCCCGCTCATCGTGGCCGCCCCCCAGACCGGCACCCCGGTGGCGTCCCACGGCATCCAACTCGTCGATGAAAACAATACAGGGTGCGCTCTTCTTGGCAGTGTCAAACATATCCCTGACCCGAGAGGCACCGACACCTACGAACATTTCTACAAAGTCAGAACCACTGATACTAAAAAAGGGAACTCCAGCTTCTCCGGCCACCGCCTTGGCCAACAGGGTCTTACCGGTCCCTGGCGGGCCTACCAGGAGCACTCCTTTGGGAATCTTGGCACCGAGCTCAACGAAGCGCTTCGGGTGCCTGAGGAAATCCACGATCTCGACTAATTCCTGCTTAGCTTCATCGAGACCGGCTACATCGTCAAAACCCTTCTTTACCTTGTCCTCGGTTTGCAGCTTGGCTCTACTCTTGCCAAAGGACATGGCCCGGTTATTACCGCCCTGCATCTGGTTGAGGATGAAAAGCCAAATTCCGATAAAGATCACCAGTGTGATGATATTAGGCAACAGCGCCAGCCACCAAGGAGTAGGTTCAGGAGCAGAGGCAGTCACCTGGACTCCCCTGGCCATCAAGTCGTCGGAGAGCTCAGCCATCTTTCCGATGGGAATCGTGGTTTCAAAGTTGGTTCCATCCCGCAGGGTACCCTCGACTCGCTGCTCTCCTATCATATTAACCTGTCGTACCTGTCCCTGCTCCAGCCGCTCGATAAACTCCCCGTAGCCCAAGCTAAGCTTGAAGTAGACACTGGGATAGAGGCTGCTAACAATGGATACGGCAATGATTGCAATCAACAGGTACAGACTGATTCCGCGCAAAAATCTATTCAAATTCTGTCCTCCCCTCACCTCAATGAGAAGCTTTCCTAAGATTATTTACACATAAGGGCATTATCATATTATAACAGCTATTTGTCCCTACTACAACCGCCTGCTTCTCATTGTCAAGCCTCCAGCGGCGATTGCCTTGTCTGTCGAAAGGTCACTCGAAGGGCAATGGTGGTATTGTCGGTGATCTTCGTGTCCTCAGCCTGCTGATGACCAACCACCGCAACAATCCCCTGCTGATCACACAATAACGGGATCAGATCCCGTTTTTCTCTTGGTATTTTCCTGTCAATCAGATAATCCTTTAATTTCTTACTACCCGACATGCCCAGGGGCCTAAACCGATCACCTTTTAGTCTTTGGCGACAAGACAGCGGCAAGGCTACCTTGGCTGCATCCAGCCAAATCTCCCAGTTTCCCCCCCTGTGCCAAGTATCCCGTTGCTGTGCCAATGCATCCCTTAGTTCTTCCGGGGTGGGCCAGTTTTGACACTGCTTCAGGGTGATTTCCAGTCCCCATTCCGGGAGGGAATTCTCCCCAAAGGTTAGCTGCCGACGGGGCAGTGCCGACGCCTTCGCCGGTGTAGAGCCTGTGGGCTTTCCTGGCTCCGATAGGAAAAATCCCACCCGGTCCTTGCTCACCTGCACCCTGACTCCCTTGGGCAGATCCTGCTGGCCCCCTTGGTTCTTCACCAGATCCAAAACCTGTTCCACATGGGCAAAACTCAGCTGGTAATCACTAACCCCCATCTTAAGGTAGGCCATTTGCACCAGCCGGCGCTGCAGGGCCAGGGGTTGAGCAGTGAACTCATCCCAGGCAAAGACATACTTCCCCCGAGACTGCCAGTCTTTCTCTCTTTGGACTAACTGGTCCCAGGCGGCCTGGGTCAACTCCTCCAGGAACTCATTCTCGCTGCGCACAATCTCCACCAGCCGGGAGGTACTCTCCACCAGGTCGGCGGAAAACTTCTCTAAAAAGGGCAACAACCTGAGTCGAATTCGGTTGCGCCAGTATTTCTCAGAGTTATTGCTGGGATCCAGGCGCCACTCTAAGCCCCGCTGGTCACAATACGCTTCGACTTCAGGTTTAGTCACATCGTAAAGTGGCCGAATCACGTTACCTCGTTTCGGCGGGATACTGGACAGGCCCTTTAGGCCTCCGCCCCGGAGCAACCGCATGAAGAAGGTTTCCACCACGTCATTGCGGTGATGGGCCACCGCCACCTTCGCTCCCCCAACTTCCTTAGCTACCTCAGAAAAGAGGAGATAACGCAGGAGCCGCCCGCCATGTTGGCTGTTTAGGCCTCGGCTCCGGCTGTATTCTGTCACATCGATCCGATAACCGAAAAAGGGAAGACCCAGTTTAGCCGCCAACTCCCGGCAAAACTGAAAATCCTCCTCAGCCTGGGCTCCCCGAAACATGTGATTGAGATGAACTACGTAGAGGGACAGCTGCCACTCTTGCCGCATTCGGAACAAGAGATCCAGCAAAGCCACCGAATCCGGACCACCGGAAAGCCCAATGACCACTGCGTCACCGGGCTCTAACAGATCGCGAGACTCACAGGTCTTGATCACTTTGTCTAATAAATCCACCGTTATCCCCTACACACAAAGCTTGGGTTGACTTCTCATTTCTTCTTTCCACGACAGTAGATAGGGATCCTTCCCCTAGTCTGACAACTTCCGAGAAAAACTCAAGCGGAACTACGAACAATGACGGGAATGTCCAATCGGGAGTGGGACATGGGCTGTCCGACCGGTTGCAGCAAGGGCCTGAGGGTCACGGTGATCACCGTCTGATCATCCTGGGGCCCATTCTCTGCTCCTTGAGCCTTGGCCAGTAGGGACTGGGCTAAGTTGCTGTGATCTTCCCGTACCGGAGTTGCTAAATAGTGGAGCAGCCATTCATCTCCACCGGTGGTACGGCTGCCGGCTTCAATAATGCCGTCGGTAACCATCACTAGGGTATCGTAGGGCTCTAAACAGATCACTTCGCTTTGGTAATCAACCCGCTGCAAAATTCCCAAGGGTATCGAGTTGAGCTGGATCCGATCCACTTCTCCATCCCGGCGAATCACGTAGCTGGGAGCCGCTCCAATCTTGGTGAACTCGATTTGCCCCGAGTAAACGTCAATGATGGCCAAGTCCACAGTGGTGAACATATCCTGGGGATTGCGCATCCGCAGGATAGAGTTGACGATTTTCACTGCGAAGGGCCGTTCGAAGCCGCAGCTTAACAGCTCCGACAACAACTTGACGGTGGTGCCGCTTTCCATGGCTGCCTTGGAACCACTGCCCATGCCGTCGCTGAGGACAATCGCCACCTTCCCATCATCCAAGCGTAGGCTGGTAAAGGTATCACCGTTGACCCAGCCGCCACTGCGGGGCGCGGCATCGGCTTGAATCTCCAGTTCATAGGTGGGTTTCGGCAAGTATACCATCCGCCGCAGATTGCTGCTCTTATCAGCTCTGTCGCAGGCTCGCCGGGTCCACAATTGGTACTGGGTTTCCATTACCGAGGATATGATGTCTTCGATCTTCCCATTCCATTCCGGCGACGTCAAGGCAGCGGAGCCCGTCAGCTCCACCTGCAGCCGCCCGCCGGAGGACACTCTCACCCTAACCTGCCCGTCGATACCCGCCCGCTTAAACTGTAGAGCCAGCTTTTCCTCATATTCTTCAACAAATTCCGTCCTGACATGCACAGTATTGGCAAAGGAGCGAAAGACCTGGGCCACTCCCTGCAGTTGTGCCGCCACAATCTCCTGGCTTTCCTCAATTTGCTGACGCCAATGGGCATCCACTTGCAGCATCTCATAAAGATAATTGGCGTTGAGAACCAACTGTGTCGGCCGAATGCATCGTTCCTTCAGTTCCTCGCCGAGATCAGCGATATCGGTCTTGCCCCTCTTTTCGATTCCCGTTAACAGCTCCATGAACTGCCAATAGGTCAAGTAGAAGGAATCCTTCCAGCAACGATCAAAGGAAGGGCACTCCCGGCACACCCGCTCGCTGAGGGCATCTAGCCTGCTGCCGTAATCTAGCTCCATGGTTCGGGCCTGGGGCACCGCAGAGAAGGTATCCGCGAGGTTGGAGAACACGCCGGCCAAATCACTGAGTTGAGAGTTTACCTCTCGCTGCAGACGAGCCTCGGATTTCGCCTGTCGATACAAGGAAGCTTGGGAGCCCGGCAGTACCGCGGCCCAATTGTCCACCCAAGGGGTAGGTAAGACAATATAAACAGCCCACCCGACAATCCCATGCAGCCACCAAAACTGCAGGGTCTCCAGCTCAAGGATATCCATTGAGACCAGAAAAATTGACGCCAAGAAGCCCACAGTGGCACCAAAGCGACCATAGCGGGCACCGAGACCGGTACCAACCCCGGCCAAGCCCAGCATTCCCATGGCAGACACCAGACTTACGGGTAGAGCCGGCGCCACCAAGACTCCGAGGCAAATGCCGGCAATGGCAGCAACCCCTGCTCCCCATTGGGTCGCCATTAGCAGCAGCACCGTTAGGCTGAGGCTGACCTGGGGCACCCAGGGACCAATCTGCAGCTTGGCCACACCCAAAAAGAGAATAACCACTAGGGCCAGAACAGCGATGATTTGCTCCGGGGTCAAGGTCTTTCCCGCGGACAGGTTTCGGGTCTCGACTAGAGGATGTAAAAGGTGGCAGGTGGCGTACAGAATCAACACATAGGCTCCGCACCACGGCCAGGGCAGCCCCACCCCAAGACTCGACAGGACTATACAGGCGGTGGCGAAGACCAAAGTAATCTGCAGGCGAGGACTCAGCCGCTGAAGGGCCTTGGGGCGGCTCCGGAGGAGAATCCAAGTGACAGTGCCGCCGGTGAGCCAGAGCAAGCCATCATTCCAGCTCAGCAGCGATGTCCCGGCCAACACCGCAAGAAATACCGGTAGGGCCAGTTGGGGCCTAACCAGCAGGATCATTCCAAAGAAGGCCGGACCAAAGGGCGCAATTTCACCGAAAAGTGCCCCTCGGGCCGCGAAGAATCCCATTACCGCCATCAAGGCAGCACCCCTCTGGCTCAAGGCGGTGATGAACCAATGAAGCAGTGCTCCCAAGCAGCGGCGGAAAAGAAGGAAGGGAGTTATTCTCCCCTGCCGCCTTTTGGTACCCTGCCGGGCTCGTTCCCCCCTGAGCTTGTCCCCCGTTGAACTTTCTCTATGAAAGGGTAAGACTCGAGCATACTCTTCCCTATTGGTTGCCATCTAGAACCCACCTCGTGTACCGAATAATTGCCGACAATCAGGGCAGTGTTATCACTATGGTAACATCACCAATGGTGGATTCTATGTCGAAAGGCTGAGGGGCTCCCTCCCAAGATTTCCAAAGGATCCCAATTTTCTCCAGCCATTGCCAGAGGGAAATAACAATCCGAAGGAGTTTGTAACTTGGATTCGAGATTTACTGGGACGGCAAAGACAGGCCAGCGGCTGCAACGGAGGGAAGTCAAAGGAAAGTCGATGTGGTAAGCACAATCTAGGACAGATATCGGGGCAGCTGATCCTTCAAATACCGCCAAGCCACATCGATCACAGCAACGTCGTCCAGCCATCCAAAGC
>JAAYGB010000019.1 GCA_012727955.1 Bacillota bacterium | reverse complement strand
TCAGCGCCGCCCAACTTGGACAACAGCATGGTGATCGCTGCTGTAGTAGTGGTCTTACCATGGTCTACGTGACCGATGGTACCGATGTTTACGTGCGGCTTAGTTCGTTCAAACTTTTGCTTTGCCATCTGGATAAACTCCCTTCAATCTTGTTCTAGCCGGACCGCGCTAACGAATCTCGGCCTAGTATGCTTCCTACTCGCCACCGATTTTGGAGATAATCTCCTCTGCTAGACTAGCTGGTACTTCGTCATAGTGGGAGAAATGCATCGTATAAGTGGCTCTTCCCTGGGTGGCAGAACGCAAATCTGTAGCATATCCAAACATGTTGGATAGCGGCACAAGGGCTCGAATCGCCTGGGCATTACCCCGGGCTTCCATTCCCTCGATTCTACCTCGACGAGAGTTTAGGTCACCCATCACATCGCCCATGAATTCCTCCGGTGTTACCACTTCCACCTGCATGATGGGCTCAAGTAGTACCGGATTCGCCTTGCGAGCACCCTCTTTGAATCCGATGGATCCAGCGATCTTAAAGGCCATTTCCGAAGAGTCAACCTCGTGGTAGGAACCGTCGACCAAGGAAACCCGCACATCCACCATGGGATACCCAGCCAACACGCCACTGGCCATAGCTTCCTTGACCCCGTCTTCCACGGGCTTGATATACTCCTTGGGAACCACACCACCGACGATCTTGTTCTCAAACTCGAAGCCGGCACCGGGCTCCAGAGGCTCAATCTCCAGGACAACGTGACCATACTGACCCCGGCCTCCCGACTGACGGACGAATTTGCCCTCAGTGGAAACCGCTTTGCGGATAGTTTCTCTGTAAGCCACCTGAGGCTTACCGATATTGGCCTCAACCTTGAACTCCCGCAGTAGCCGGTCGACAATGACCTCAAGATGCAGTTCACCCATCCCAGAAATCACTGTTTGACCGGTCTCTTCATCGGTCTCCACTTGGAAAGTGGGATCCTCTTCCGCCAACCGCTGCAAACCAACGCCCAACTTGTCTAGGTCCGCCTTGGTCTTGGGCTCTACAGCCATACTGATTACCGGCTCCGGAAAATCGAGATTCTCCAAGATGATGGGATTGGTCTCATCACACAAGGTATCTCCGGTACCGGTATCCTTGAATCCAATGGCCGCGGCGATATCTCCGCTATAAACGGTCTCTATCTCTTCGCGATGATTTGCGTGCATCTGCAGAATCCGACCAATGCGTTCCTTGCGACCCTTGGAGGCGTTGTATATATAGGAGCCAGCATTCACAGCTCCAGAATAGACTCGGAAGAAACACAACCTACCAACGTAAGGGTCAGACATGACCTTGAAGGCCAAGGCAGAGAAAGGAGCCTCATCGTTGAGCTCTCGGCTATCCCTTTCCCCGGTGTTGGGATTGACACCCTCAACCGCATCGATGTCTGCAGGTGAAGGCAAATAATCAACCACCGCGTCCAGCAACAACTGGACTCCCTTATTCTTAAAGGACGAACCGCACAGAACCGGGACAATCTTGACCGCGATGCAGGCCCGACGCAGCGCCGCCATCAAATCCTCCGGCGCAATCTCTTCACCCTCGAGATATTGCATCATCAGCTCATCGTCAGTCTCACAAATCGCTTCGATCAACTCAGTCCGAGCTTCCTCGACTTCCTCGACCATATCCGCGGGAATGTCGGTCTGTTCATCAATCGTTCCTAGGTCGTCCGTAAAGATATGGGCCCGCATTTGGATCAAATCCACCATACCCACAAACTCGTCTTCTGCTCCGATGGGCAGTTGAATGGGAATGGCATTTGCGCCTAGCCGCTCTCGCATCATCTCAACGGCTCGACGGAAATCTGCGCCGACCCGGTCCATCTTGTTAACGTAGGCTATCCTCGGAACTTTATATTTGTCCGCTTGCCGCCAAACGTTCTCCGATTGGGGCTCAACACCACCAACGGAACAGAATACAGCCACGGCGCCATCTAGTACTCGCAATGACCGCTCCACTTCCACCGTAAAGTCCACGTGGCCGGGCGTGTCAATAATATTAATGCGATGACCTCGCCACTGGGCTGTAGTTGCGGCGGACGTAATCGTAATTCCCCGTTCCTTCTCTTGCACCATCCAGTCCATGGTAGCTGCGCCGTCATGGGTCTCTCCCAGCTTATGCACACGCCCGGTGTAGAAGAGGATTCGCTCAGTTGTGGTAGTTTTACCGGCATCGATATGAGCCATAATGCCGATATTTCTAGTCTTTTCGATACTGAATTGTCTTGCCAAAAGTTTTCCTCCTAACCAGGTAACTACTATTGCTCAACATATAGCTTGTCATCGGCCCACCCCAACGCTCTCACTACGCTGCACAGCTTACCAACGGTAATGGGCAAAAGCTCTGTTCGCCTCCGCCATTCGATGGGTTTCTTCCTTCCTTCGCACAGCTCCACCTTGGTTGTTGGCAGCATCGAGGATCTCTGCTGCCAGCCGCTCGGCCATCCGCCTCTCCCCTCGGGTCCGGGCAAATTGCACCAACCACCGCAAGGACAACGAGCGCCGCCGTTCTGGTCTCACTTCCACAGGAACCTGATAAGTAGCACCACCGACCCGTCTTGCCTTAACCTCAAGCACCGGGGTGATGTTCTTAAGCCCCTCTTCTAAGACCTCTAAAGGATCTCGTCCCGCTTTTTCTCGGACAATCTCTAGGGCCTCATACATGATCTTTTCAGCAGTACCCCGCTTGCCATCAAGCATCATGGCATTGATCAATCGGGTTACAGTCTCACTATTGTAGATGGGATCCGGAATAATCTCCCGTTTTGGAACATAACCACGTCTCGGCATTCTTTCCCCCCCTTTACTACAAAACATTTACCCAAATCCTCTAGTTATCCCTACTGCAGCACTCTACTTCGGACGCTTGGCGCCATACTTGGAGCGAGCCTGGCGACGGTCCTCGACTCCGGCTGCGTCCAAAGTGCCTCGAATCACGTGGTAAGGAACTCCAGGCAGGTCTCTAACTCTACCACCGCGAATCAGAACGATGGAGTGTTCCTGCAGGTTGTGCCCCTCACCGGGAATGTAGGAAGTAACTTCAATTCCATTGGACAAGCGTACACGGGCTACTTTCCGCAAAGCAGAGTTAGGCTTTCGGGGGGTTATTGTATACACCCGAGTACACACGCCCCGCTTCTGAGGTGAGCCGCTACTCTCTACAGTATCACCCTTATAGGTGTTGTAGTTGAACTGCAGAGCAGGGGCCTTGCTCTTCTTGCTGACCTTCTTACGTCCCTTGCGGACCAGCTGATTGATTGTCGGCATACTTATCCCCCTTTCTATGCGGTATGCTCTTCTATCAAAATGGCTGCAACAGCTGCACCTACGTCTATGCCGCAAGCCACTCCGAGCTCTTTCATACTGGGAACCTCAATGATCTCTACGTGTCTCTTTTCACAGAGGCGTCTAATCGGCTCAGTCACATGCTCCTGGGCATCGAGGGCCACAAAACAACAAGCAACTTTATCTAAGTTCAGTGCCCGAGTTGTCTGCTTGGCGCCGATTACCTTGGCCTTGGTCTTTTGAAGTGTGGCTAGCAAGCGCCCCGTCCCCCTTTGACCTGTAGAATCACCTCAGACACACTTGATAATTGTAGCACCGGCCAAAACGCCTGTCAAGGACCTTTGCCGGCGAAAATTCATCAGTTATCGTATAGGGTTTCGAGACCAAAGGTTTTCCTCTGATCCCGAAACCCTGTCAGTCCGAACTGTCTACTTATCTATTCTAATCAGCCTGGGCGGTAACCAATTGTTCCTCGGCATCCATCGACTCCTGAAGATCCGCCGGTGTGTCGACTTCAATGCTGCGATACCGAGCCATACCGGTACCCGCCGGAATTAGCTTTCCAATAATTACATTTTCCTTTAGTCCCAGGAGATGGTCGCTCTTGCCCTGGATCGCTGCTTCCGTCAAGACCCTGGTGGTCTCTTGGAAGCTGGCTGCCGACAAGAAGCTCTCGGTGGCCAAGGAAGCCTTAGTGATTCCCAACAGGACCGGTTTTGCCGTTGCTGGCTCTAGGCCCTGCTCTAGGGCCTTAGCATTGGCCTCCTGGAAGGCGAAATAGTCCACAAGCCCACCGGGAAGCAGCTCCGTATCGCCAGGGTCCTCAACCTTCACTTTCCTCATCATCTGGCGAATGATGACCTCAATGTGCTTGTCATTAATATCTACGCCCTGGGAACCGTAGACCTCTTGTACCTCTCGGACCAGATAAACCTGGACGTCCCGGGGACCTTTAATCCGCAGGATATCATGGGGATTAATCGGTCCCTCAGTCAGAGGATCCCCGGCAGTGACGACGCTGCCGTCCCTGACCTTCAAGCGGGCACCGTAGGGCAAGGTGTAGCTGTGTTCCTCGCCATCGGCAGTAGTTACTATCGCCTTGCGCACCTTCTTGGTCTCGGTCAGCTTCACCGTTCCGGCCACTTCCGTCATCACCGCTTGCCCCTTGGGCTTGCGAGCCTCAAAGAGCTCCTCTACCCGAGGCAGACCTGCGGTGATGTCATCCCCAGCAACTCCACCGGTGTGGAAGGTTCTCATCGTCAGCTGAGTTCCAGGCTCACCGATGGACTGAGCAGCAATAGTGCCCACTGCCTCACCGACATCTACCAAGCTGCCGGTGGCCAGGTTGCGACCATAGCACAGGGAGCAGACGCCGTGCCTGGTCTGACAGGTGAGTACCGACCGGATTTCCACCTTCTCCAGGCCACTGTCTTCAATGGCCTTGGCCATTGCCTCATCGATCATCCTCCCAGCTTCTGCCAACACTTCTCCAGTGGCGGGATGAACCACATCGGCCAAGGGCACTCTGCCGACCAATCTCTCCCGTAGAGGCTCGATGATCTCCTCCGAGTCACCGGAGATCTCCTTAATTGCCCCCACGGCAATGCCGTGGTCAACACCACAATCATGCTCCCGAACGATGACATCCTGAGCCACGTCCACCAACCGCCGGGTGAGATATCCAGAGTCTGCCGTCCGCAGCGCGGTGTCGGCCAGTCCCTTTCTGGTTCCGTGGGTTGAAATAAAGTATTCCAGTACCGTCAACCCTTCCCGGAAGTTGTGGCGAATGGGAATCTCGATGGTCTTACCCGTTGGGTCAGCCACCAAGCCCCGCATTCCCGACAACTGGCTCAACTGAGAAATGTTACCTCGAGCTCCGGAGTTGGCCATCATGTATACCGAGTTGAAGTGACCCAGGTTCTCCCACATGTCTCGGGTAACCTTATCCTTCGCGGAGGTCCAAATATCGATGATGCGTTGGGTCCGCTCTTCCCCGGTCAACAGACCACGGCGATGCTGAGTTTCCACCAACCCCACTTGGTCCTCAGCCTCGTTGAGAATCTCCGTCTTGCTATCGGGGATTTTGATATCAACGAGACCAATGGTGGTTCCGGAAATGGTCGCGTAGTGGAAGCCCAAGGTCTTAATCTCGTCCAAGACCCGTGCCGTTTTGGTACTACCAAAGCGCTGATACAATTCCGCCACTAGATTGCCCAGCTCTTTCCGGCCCACCGTCTGATTGTAGTATCCCAACTCCTTGGGCAAAATTTCATTAAAGAACAGGCGACCGGGAGTGGTCTCCAACCACTGCCCATTGAGTCTTACCTTGATCTTAGAGTGTAGTTCGACAATATCCTCATCGTAGGCAATTCGTACCTCGTCGGCATCCTTGAAGTACTTGCCCTCACCCTTAGCCCCATCCCGCTCCGATGTGAGATAGTAGATGCCAATTACCATATCCTGAGCCGGAGTGGTAACAGGCTTACCACTGGCGGGAAGCAGAATGTTGTGGGAAGACAACATCAACAGTCTTGCCTCCGCCTGAGCCTCAGCAGATAGGGGTACGTGGACCGCCATTTGGTCTCCGTCAAAGTCAGCGTTATAGGCAGTACACACCAGGGGATGAATCTTAATCGCTCTACCCTCGACCAAAACGGGTTCGAAGGCCTGAATTCCCAACCGGTGCAGCGTCGGCGCCCGGTTGAGCAGTACGGGATGTTCTTTAATTACCTCTTCCAGTACATCCCAAACCTCCGGTTGGAGGCGCTCTACCATGCGCTTGGCGCTTTTGATATTGTGGGCAAACCCTTCATCAACGAGGCGCTTCATCACAAAGGGCTTAAAGAGCTCCAATGCCATCTCCTTGGGAAGGCCGCATTGATGCATCTTCAGCTCCGGTCCCACAACGATAACGGACCGGCCTGAATAGTCCACCCGCTTACCCAGCAAGTTCTGACGGAACCGCCCCTGCTTACCCTTGAGCATGTCGGTAAGGGACTTCAACGGCCGATTACCGGGGCCCGTTACCGGACGACCACGCCGCCCGTTGTCAATTAGGGCGTCCA
This sequence comes from Bacillota bacterium, assembly GCA_012727955.1. NCBI lineage: Bacteria > Bacillati > Bacillota > Bacillota bacterium. Next base: position 8,888 of record JAAYGB010000019.1, on the reverse strand, counting down.
CGGCCTCTTGGAGCATTCTTTTCTCATTACGAACGATGATATCCGGTGCCTCAAGCTCCAACAGCCTCTTGAGTCGATTATTCCGGTTAATCACCCGACGATACAAATCATTCAAGTCAGAAGTAGCAAACCGACCACCATCGAGCTGAACCATGGGGCGAAGTTCCGGGGGAATAACCGGGATCACGTCCAGAATCATCCACTCTGGCCGGTTACCGGAATTGCGGAAGGCCTCGACCACTTCTAGACGTCGAATTGCCCGGGAACGCCGCTGACCGGTGGTTTCCCTAATTTCCGCCCGCAGCTCTTCGGCCATCTTGTCCAGGTCCAGTTCCTCTAGCAGTACCTTGATGGCCTCCGCGCCCATTCCCGCACGAAAGCCCGTTCCGTACTTGTCCCGATACTCACGGTATTCCGCTTCATTGAGCAGTTCCTTCTTGGTTAGCCCGGTATCACCGGGTTCCAATACAATATAGGAAGCAAAATAGAGTACCCTTTCCAAAGTCCGCGGGGACATGTCTAGGAGTAATCCCATCCGGCTGGGAATCCCCTTGAAGTACCAGATGTGGGAGACCGGAGCGGCCAATTCGATATGACCCATCCGCTCCCGCCGCACCTTGGCTCGGGTAACCTCTACTCCACACCGATCACAAACCACACCTTTATATCGAACCCGCTTATACTTGCCGCAGTGGCACTCCCAATCCTTCGTCGGGCCAAAGATTTTTTCACAAAACAGGCCTTCGCGCTCTGGCTTGAGAGTTCGGTAATTGATGGTCTCAGGTTTCTTTACCTCTCCGCTCGACCAGGCCCGAATCATCTCCGGCGAAGCCAACCCAATCCGAATCTGATCGAAATTGTTGACATCCAACAAACCGATCACCTCTCATCCTCATCTTGGTCCTCATCCGACCCGTCGTTTTCCTCTACATCAAAATCTGGGAGATCCGCCGCCTCTTCATAGTCAGCATCGTCCTGATCCTCAGAATCATCGTCGGAGTCACTTTCGTCGTCATCGGATTGATCCTTTGGTTTCCGCTCTTCCTTCGACCGTTCATGATCGGTACGAATGTCGATTCCCAGCTCTCGCGCCATCTCGCTAATGTCCTCTTCGTCGTCCCTGATTTCCACTTCTTGCTCATCATCACCAAGAACCCGGACATTGAGGGCTAGACTCTGTAGTTCTTTAATCAGGACCTTGAAGCTTTCGGGAACACCGGGCTCCGGTACGTTTTCCCCTTTCACAATGGCTTCATAGGTCTTTACCCGACCAACCACGTCATCGGACTTGACAGTGAGTAACTCCTGCAATGTATAGGCAGCACCGTAGGCTTCCAGGGCCCATACTTCCATTTCTCCAAACCGTTGCCCACCAAACTGCGCTTTACCACCCAGGGGCTGCTGGGTAACCAGCGAGTAGGGTCCAGTGGACCTAGCATGAATCTTGTCATCGACCAAGTGGGCCAGCTTCATCATGTAGATATAGCCAACGGTCACATCATTTTCAAATTTCTCACCGGTGCGGCCATCGTACAATACCGTCTTGCCAGTCGTGGGTAACCCTGCCTTTTCCAGCCAGTCGAAGATTTCATCTTCCGTAGCTCCGTCAAAGACCGGTGTGGCCACATGCATGCCCAAGGCCGAGGCCGCCCAGCCTAAGTGGGTCTCAAGAACCTGCCCGATATTCATCCGGGAAGGTACACCCAGGGGATTCAAGACAATCTCAACGGGAGTACCGTCGGGCAGGAAGGGCATATCCTCCTCCGGCAGAATCCGAGCGACAACACCCTTGTTTCCGTGGCGTCCCGCCATCTTATCTCCCTCGGAGATCTTCCGCTTCTGGGCCACATAGACTCGCACCAACTGGTTGACACCGGGGTTAAGTTCATCGCCGTTCTCCCGGGAGAATACCTTCACATCCACCACAACTCCACCCTCACCGTGGGGAGCTCGCAGCGACGTGTCTCTTACCTCTCGAGCCTTCTCACCGAAAATCGCCCGCAACAGGCGCTCCTCGGCGGTAAGCTCGGTCTCTCCCTTGGGAGTAACCTTACCGACTAGGATGTCTCCCGGGCCTACCTCGGCACCAATGCGAATAATTCCTCTCTCGTCGAGGTCCTTGAGTCCATCTTCTCCCACGTTGGGAATGTCCCGGGTGATCTCCTCGGAACCCAGCTTGGTATCTCGCGCCTGGGCTTCATATTCTTCAATATGAATCGAGGTAAAGACGTCTTCCGTAACTAGTTTCTCGCTCAACAAGATGGCGTCTTCGTAGTTATAGCCTTCCCAAGCCATAAAGGCCACCAGGACGTTGCGGCCCAAACTCAGCTCACCATTGTCAGTACTGGGCCCATCGGCCAACACATCCCCGGCCTCGACCCGCATCCCCTTGCGTACCAAGGTCTTCTGGTTCATACAGGTACCTTGGTTGGAACGCTGGTACTTGAGAAGTCGGTAGCGATCAAAGGTACCATCATCAGCCTGCACCACAATCTCCGTGGCACTCGCGTAGGTGACATAACCGGAGCGACGTGCCAAAACCACAACGCCGGAGTCCCTGGCTACCTTGGCTTCCATTCCAGTACCTACCACAGGAGCCTCGGTCCGCAACAGGGGCACAGCTTGCCGCTGCATGTTGGAACCCATCAAGGCACGGCTGGCGTCATCGTGCTCCAGAAAGGGAATCATCGCTGTGGCGATACTTACCACCTGCTTCGGCGAAACGTCCATGAAGTCTACCTGGTCTGGACGAGTCAACAGAATTTGATCCTTATAGCGCACACTAACGCGATCGTTGGTAAACCTACCCTCTTCGTCAAAGGGCTCATTGGCCTGAGCAACAACGTAGTTGTCCTCTTCATCGGCGGTTAGATACACAATCTCCTCGGTAACTCGACCATTTTCCACTCGACGATAGGGCGTCTCCAGGAACCCATACTTATTCATCCGGGCGAAGGTACACAAAGAACCGATGAGTCCAATATTCGGCCCCTCGGGAGTTTCAATGGGACACATCCGACCATAGTGGGAGTGGTGAACGTCCCGCACCTCAAAGCCAGCCCGATCTCGACTGAGACCACCGGGTCCCAAGGCACTGAGTCGACGCTTATGGGTAATCTCCGCCAAAGGATTAGTTTGATCCATAAATTGGGACAACTGGCTGCTGCCGAAAAACTCTTTAATGGCAGCCACCACAGGCCGAATATTGATCAAGGCCTGAGGAGTGATGATGTCCACATCTTGAATCGTCATCCGTTCCCGCACAACCCGCTCCATCCTGGACAAGCCAATCCGGAACTGGTTTTGGAGCAACTCACCGACGGATTTCAACCGCCGGTTACCCAAATGGTCGATATCATCGATATCGCCAATCCCGTACATGAGATTAACCATGTAATTGACGGTACAAACTATATCCTGCGGAGTGATGTGCAAGGGCTCTTCGTCATAGATTCCGTTACCCATGATCCGAACAGGCTGATCGCCGGCACCGTATACCAATACCTCGGTAATCTTGAGGTCAGCGATTTTCTCTGCCGTTCTGCGATCGATGTACTGGTCAGCCTCTAAAACCAGCTCTCCGGTATTGGGATCAACCACAGGCTCAACAGTGGTCTGCCCCACCAAGCGCTCAGTAATCCGCAGCTTCTTGTTCAGCTTATACCGACCAACTGGCGCCAGGTCATAGCGTCGGGGCTCAAAGAGCATCGACTCCACCAAACTGCGCGCATTTTCCTCCGTCGGTGGCTCACCGGGACGGAGACGCTTGTAAATTTCGATTAGGGCCTCAGCTTCCGTTGTGGTGTTATCCTTCTCTAAGGTGTTCTTAATCGGCGCTAAGTCATCGAACATCTCCAGGATCTGGGTGTTACTACTGTATCCCAAAGCGCGAAGGAGTACCGTTGCCGGAAGCTTACGGGTTCGGTCTATACGAACGTGGAGCACATCGTTGGCATCGGCCTCAAACTCCAACCAAGCACCTCGATTAGGAATGATCCCGGCCCGGTACAACTTCTTACCGGTTTTGTCTACTTCAAAGCTAAAGTAAACTCCGGGAGACCGAACCAACTGACTGACAATAACCCGCTCTGCCCCGTTAATGATAAAAGTTCCGCTTTCAGCCATTAGGGGGAAGTCTCCCATAAAGACTTCCTGTTCCTTGACCTCACCTGTTTCCTTGTTAATCAGGCGAGCCCTTACCCTTAGAGGAGCAGCATAGGTTTGGTCTCGATCACGACATTCCTCGACGGTGTACTTTGGCTCGCCGAGACTAAAGTCCACAAACTCCAAGACCAGATTTCCTGTGAAATCCTGGATGGGGGAGACATCGCGAAAAACCTCGAGCAAGCCCGTTTCCAGAAACTCCTCGTAGGACTTTCGCTGAATCTCGATCAAGTCTGGCATCTCCATAACTTCTTCGATTTTGCCAAAGCTATACCGCTCTCGCTTACCAATTTGCACGGCAGAAGCCATTACCCTCACCTCTCCTTCGCGTTCGCCTACACCCAACCCACAATCATCAAGTCCTAAGACAAATAATCTGCGACCCAATCAAGCTAAGTCGCAGCAAAATTTTTCTGCCCGAGACGTAAAAAAACGAGGGATTACAATCTGCACGGACAATTAATATAGTAATTGGTCCTGGTTGCCATTGCCCTCGCCTCCTCAATAGAGTAGACGCATATAGTCACCAATCTATAACATTTGTTAGCACTTTACAAACTATGCGCTTGTATTCAGGAAAAGTATAGGCTGAAAAGAGCCTAACTTAGACTTGCCCATAAAAGCGCTTAACTATCATATCATTCAAGCATTTTCCTGTCAAGGTACTTCCGCGCCATTTTTGGCAAATAGACCTTCTAGACCCGGTTATAGGAAAAGGGCGGAGCATTGTGCTCCGCCCTAAATTGTCGGATCAAAAGTAAGTTTACCCAGCTTACTTGAGTTCTACGACACCGCCAGCCTCTTCGATCTTCTCCTTGATCTCCTCGGCCTGCTCCTTGGAAACGCCCTCCTTGATTGGGTTGGGAGCTTCGTCAACGAGAGCCTTAGCCTCTTTCAGGCCAAGACCGGTAATCTCACGGACAACCTTGATTACCTGGATCTTCTTGGCGCCGGCGCTGGTCAAGATGACGTCAAACTCGGTTTGCTCTTCCTCAGCGGCAGCCGGAGCAGCACCAGGAGCAGCAGCAACAGCCACAGGGGCAGCGGCGCTGACACCAAACTTCTCTTCCATTGCCTTAACGAGCTCGGAGAGCTCAAGTACGCTCATTTGCTCAATAGCTTGTAGAATTTCATCTCTAGTCATTCTCTAAGTTCCCCCTCATAATCGTGAATAAAATCCTTGCTTGCCACAGCCCGAGCCATGGCCCCAGGTCAGGCCACTAAGCGCCTGCCTCTTCCTTCTGTTTTCGAATAGCCTCCAAAGCGTAAACGAAGTTGCGAATGGTACCCTGCAAAACATTGACCATTCCAGCAATCGGTGCTTGCATGCCCCGCAATACCTGGGCCAGCAACTGTTCTCGGGAAGGAAGCTCGGCTAAGGCCTTAACTTCGTCGAGCCCGATAACCTCTCCGTTCAGCACTCCAGCCTTCAGCTCTAGAGCCTTATTGTCCTTGGCAAAATCCGACAGCACCTTAGCCGGTGCCACTGGATCCTCATACCCAAAGGCAATCGCCGTAGGGCCTACCAGATACTGGGACAGGTCATCAAGCCCCAGCTCTTTTGCCGCGATGATAGTCAAAGTGTTCTTTACTACCTTGTACTCGACCCCGGCCTCACGCAGTTGCCGTCGCAGCTCAGTGACCTGCTTCACGTTCAGCCCCCGATAGTCGGCTAAGACCGCACCTTGACTACGGGAAAGGTTCTCCTTAATCTCAGCAACGGCTGCGACTTTATCCGCTCTTGGCATCCTTTCACCTCCATACCCTACCCTACAACAAAAGCCTCGCAGACTAATGTCCAGAGGCTTAGAATCAAAAAGGTAATATACAAAGACACCGATATTACCCCTTGGCTCAAAAACCTCGGATGGCGGGTCTTCCCATTAAACCTCACAGGAGGTACCAATCTGTCTGCGGCTTGCTACCAGGGAATATGTTGTCAAACTTCTCAAACCTAAATTAGTCTACCATAGGAACTTGCCATTGCCAAGCCCTAATTACTCTCTTTCCTCCAGGAAAGCCAAAACACTGGCCGGGTCAATGCGAATGCCCGGGCCCATCGTCGAAGCAATGGCAACCTTACGCAAATACTGCCCTTTGGCGGCAGCGGGACGGGCCTTGACGATAGCATCCATTAATGCTCTAAAGTTTCTGAGCAGGTCCTCCTCGGAGAAGGACATCTTGCCAATGGCCACGTGAATACCGGAGTCCCGAGTCACCCGATACTCGATCATACCGGCCTTTAGTTCACGAACAGCATTGCCAACTTCGAAGGTAACAGTTCCTGCCTTGGGGTTCGGCATTAAGCCCCTGGGGCCCAAGATCCGACCCAAGCGTCCAACTATCGCCATCATGTCCGGAGTAGCTACACAAACGTCGAAGTTCATCTCACCCTGCTGAATCCGTTCCGCCAAATCCTCGGCTCCAACGATATCAGCACCGGCTTCCTCCGCCGCCCGAGCGTGCTCACCTTTAGCAAAGACCGCTACCCGAACATCCTTACCGGTACCCGCGGGTAAACCTACAGTGCCCCTCACCTGTTGGTCAGCATGTCGCGGATCGACTCCCAGCTTCAGCGAAACCTCAATGCTCTCATCAAACTTGGCTACGCCCGTCTTCTTGACAAGGGCGAAGGCTTCCCTCGGGTTGTATAATTTATTCGTATCTACCAGCTTAGCAGCCTCGAGATACCTCTTACCTCTTTTTGCCATTTGTTATCCTCCTTTGTGGTCCAAGCGGAAGTTATCCTCCCACAATGAGCCCTGATGGGCTAGCCCTCAACAACGATGCCCATGCTGCGAGCGGTACCGGCAATCATGCGCATTGCCGCCTCTACATCGGCCGCGTTCAAGTCAGGCATCTTTAGTTCAGCGATCTCTCGGATCTGCTCCGTGGTTACCTTACCCACCTTCTCCCGGTTGGGCACACCAGAGGCCTTATCCAAACCAGCCGCCTTCTTCAGCAAAATCGATGCCGGCGGAGTCTTGGTAATAAAGGTAAAGGAACGATCCTCAAACACCGTGATTTCAACGGGGATAATCATACCCATTTGTCCCGATGTCCGCTCGTTAAAGCTCTTGCAGAACTCCATGATGTTAACACCGTGCTGACCCAAAGCCGTACCTACTGGCGGTGCCGGGTTGGCCTTACCGGCAGGAACCTGCAACTTGATAATAGCACTAACCTTCCTTGCCATCCTGATCCACCTCCTATCAAACACACCCTAGTCCACCCCTAAGCCAGGTGGACAAACATAAGCATGAAAAATACTGCGAGAGGACTTAAATTCCAGCCCGCAGCTCTAAATCTTCTCAACTTGGGAAAATTCTAGCTCCACGGGAGTCTCCCGACCAAACACCGAGACAGTCACCCGCAGCTTGCCTTTGTCGGGATTAACCTCGTCCACCGTACCGGTAAAGTTAACGAAGGGCCCATCAATCACTCTGACGCTATCACCACTGACGACATCAATCTTGGGTCGAGCCTCTTCTAAACCGATCTGACGCAAAATCCCGGCAACTTCCTCATCTAGCAAAGGAATCGGCCTGGTTCCGGAACCGACAAATCCGGTGACTCCCGGGGTGTTTCTCACCACATACCAGGAATCATCGTCCATTTCCATGCGCACCAAGACATACCCGGGAAATATCTTCTTCTTGACGAGCTTCCTCTTCCCGTCTTTGAACTCCATTTGTTCTTCGATGGGGACAAGCACATCAAATATCTTGCCTTCCATCGCCATGGATTCGACACGACGTTCGAGGTTGGCCTTGACCTTGTTCTCGTACCCCGAGTATGTATGAATGACATACCATTTGCCTTGGTTGTCTGGGCCTTCATAGCCCTGTTCCGGGTCCCCTTGGGTTCTCTCGTTAATATCTTCCATGTGTGGGGTATCCATGTTACGGACTCCCCTCACCCCCCTAGTCGCCGGAGCACGTTGACCAACTCACCAAAGGCCACGTCAACGACACCGACAAATACCGAAACGATGGCTACTAGCACAAGAACGACAACGGTGTACGTTCTCAGTTCCTTGCGATTGGGCCAGCTGGTCTTGTATAGCTCTGCCCGAACCTCTCGCAAGTACTTCTTAAATCGTTCCACCCAGGTTTTCTCCGCTGTTCTCTTTACCGCTGCCAAAGCAACCACATCCCCGCAAACGTTATGACCGAATTCTGCGAGTCACCAGTTTCGAGCCTAGGCTACCGAGTCTCTCTGTGCTCCGTATGCTGTCGGCAGTACTTGCAGTATTTCTTCAGCTCCAGACGCTCGCTGGTGTTTCGCCGATTCTTATTGGTTCGGTAGTTCCGATTCTTACATTGAGTACACTCTAATGTCACGCCTACCCGCATTCCACACACCTCCAGGGCTACAATCACCTATTCAATCTAACACATTTCCCTGGGCCTGTCAATAATGGCAATTGCCCCACCGGGCGCCAGTGGCGCCTCCTCTACAGCCTATCCCATATCCATTATTCCCATACAAAGGGAAATCTCTGTACCGAGTATGAAGGAAAAAGCAAGGCGGCATCAGCCACCCTGCTTCTCGCCTTTATTAGGATATCCTCGGAGGATATCTATCGATGCAATGCTTTCACCTAGCTAATAATCTTGGTGATTACACCGGCACCGACGGTACGGCCACCCTCACGAATCGCAAAGCGCAGGCCTTCCTCCATCGCAATCGGGGCAATCAGTTCGCCACCGATGGTTACGTTG
>JAAYGB010000018.1 GCA_012727955.1 Bacillota bacterium | reverse complement strand
TTCGGGTTGGTCTTTGATTCAGCACATCCTGCAAGAAACCCTCTCCCATATTTGTCAAAACACAGGACTACATAAATACCGTCGGACACTTTTTGGCCAGGTGGTAAGATTGAGACGTGGAGTATGGCGGGGAAGAAACCCATGCCCTTGGAGTGGGTAAATGTCCACTCTATGCCTCTATAGTTGGAAAAATTCTCTCTTAATGCACCCTCTAATTGTGTTGGCATCGCCAAGAGCAGCTACTTCTACCAGAGGAAAGCGCTAGGCCGGTCAGACAAATACATTGCGATGCGGGAAGAAATAAGAGAGATCTTCAATGAGAACAAGTGTGTCTACGGCTACAGACGAATCCATGTTGCGCTAAAGAAGAACGGTATAAGATTGTCGGAAAAGGTTGTTCGGCGGTTGATGCACGAAGAGCATCTTGTTGTCCAGGGAAGGAAAAAACGCAGGTACAGCTCCTATCTAGGTGAGGTGAGATCAGCCCAGCCGTACCTAACTTACTGTAACGCGACTTCCATGCAGCAAGACCAAATGAGAAGTGGCTGACGGACCTTACCGAATTTCACATACCCGCGGGCAAAGTTTACCTATCGCCCATCATTGATTGCTTTGACGGCATGGTAGTCAGTTGGACCATCGGAACCAGCCCCGATGCCGAGCTGGTCAACACAATGCTTGACGGTGCAATTGCCTGCTTATCCAACGGAGAACGCCCTATTGTACATACTGACCGTGGCTGCCACTACCGTTGGCCTGGATGAATCTTGCGGATGGATACTGCCGGTCTAGTTCGCTCAATGTCACGGAAGGGATGCTCCCCAGATAACGCTGCCTGCGAAGGCTTTTTTGGAATACTGAAGAATGAGGTGTTCTACGCAAGATCGTGGGAAGGCGTTTCTTTGGAGGCGTTCATAGGTGAGTTGGACGGTTTCTTGCATTGGTACAACGAAAGCCGTATCAAAGTATCGCTCGGAGCAAAGAGCCCGACCGAGTATCGACGAAGCCTTGGGCTAGTAGCGTAACCAGGTCCAAAAAAATGTCCGCACCCCCTACAACTATAGTGATATATTTGCAGTATTTGGGCAAATATGGAGGCGAGGCAGTAGTGGTTCGCATGTGCTAGACAGTAGCTCTACCAACCAGAATTGAGGATGAGAAGGTCCATCTTGGAGAGCTGCGTCGAAGTCGGTCAATGAATGCCCCTCTTGTGCTTCTACCAAGCATCTGATAATAATATCTACCACTTTTTTGCAGGCAGAATGATGTACCTTACATAATATGTGGGGAAACTTGCCTACGTTAGCCATACCGAGACCAGTGAACAGCTAGTCCACCTCAAGTGGCATATACTTGATTGGAACATACCCAAATCCAAACTTAAGTCTTTGGGCCTAAGGCTTACACCGGATTAAGGAGAAAGAGTGCTCAGTTATCTTTGCAAAATCACCTTATTCGCCCAAGGTTAGATATTAGGGCTAGATGGGGCAAAAATAACGCCTTGAAGGGGACATGGCCGGAATTCCCTGCTCGCCGTTCTTTGGTCCAACAACCTATTGTTCACACTTCCTTTAACTCATACCCAGAGCAGGGAGAAGCAGTGGCGCATTCCCGAGAAAATGCATCAGGATACATGCCCACAGATTACGTCGCCACATATAAAGAACATAGGTCAAGATAGTGCCAACACCATGGTAAAGAAGCCACTGCACTCCAAAGAAATTGATGTGAGGAAGTAAGAATACAATCAGACTAAAGGCTACTCCAATCCACTTATTTCCCGTTAGCTCACCCAGACGCTCAATCGGATATCCCCTATAGAGAATTTCTTCAGTAATGGCTGTAGTAAAAATCATCCCAATGATAACTGGTATAGGAAGATTAATAATGGTTCCCAGTCCTTCATTCTGAGCTTGGGGTGCAACCATTATATTCATCGTCCAATTCCAGCCAGTTGCTATCACCCAAAAGATAAATGCCCATGCCAAATCCTTTGCTTTCGGACGTACCAAGAGAATCGAAGCAAGATTTTTCCCCTCGATTGCGATGATATATCCCGTCAAGAGCGCCACAGACAGCCAGTTCCACAGAATTACCGATGGAGGACCTTCGGGACCAAATTGCATTCCTAGTAAACCCAGGATCCTATGTATATACTGAGGCAGATATGCGATTAAGAGTCCAACAAGTGTGACCATTATAGGTGACTGCCTTCTGTCATAAACTCCTCTTGAGTTAGTTGGTGAACCCTTCATAGGCGTCTCACCCCTATCGAAATAATCATGACTCATAATAACATCCTTCGGCATGGTAAATTCAATTCCCTCGTAACTTAGGCTATAACATAGGCTAGCGCTCAGGCTGGGAGCTTGGGCGTATCTTCCTATAAGAGGGCAAATGCTCTCTTGTAAAGAACTATGTTAAGGACATCACGCTAGGAAAGGAATTTTGTCATTGCTTACAAAAAAGTATGACCGAGAGTTAGGGATCAGAACAGGAGGCCTACGGGAGTGGGATGGCCATAGTCATTATAACCGTTATGAAGCCACTCCCTACGAAGCACTGGAGATACTATTTCAGTCATACAACATAGAAAGACATTCCCGGGTTGTAGATTTTGGCTGTGGTAGAGGCCGGGTAGCCTTCTATATCCACAAGCGTTTTCGGATTCCCGTGGTTGGAATCGAGGCCCATGAGACAACCTATCTTGAGGCCTTGCAGAACAAGAGCAGCTATCGCCTCAAAGCCAAGCATATTGCCGCTCCGATCCTTTTCGAATATGGCTTAGCTGAGCACTATGAGGTTCAGCCTGAAGATACCTGCTTCTACTTCTTCAATCCCTTTTCCGACAGAGTATTTGCCAAAGTTCTGCGCAACATCATGACCTCAGTAAAGAAAGCGCCTCGAATCATCGATTTGATCCTATTCTACCCCCTGCCCAAGTACAAAAAAGTGGTTAAGAAATACCCCTTTAGGAAGCTCAACAAGGTCCGTGTCCCCGGAGCCCAAGACGCCTTCGACAAGTTTATTATCTATCGTCTCCAAGAAGAAGCTCTTCAGGATAGCGCTGACGATGCCGCTGTAGGCAGCATGTAGTCACTTACGCGTAGCGGTTTTAGCTTCGGTGTTAGGGATATTTTTGGTGCTCCTTTGAAGGGTCAATAGCGGAAATGTCTGGCTGGTATCGGGGAACATAACCTCTGCCTACCTGTCGGTAAGCCAGCCTTCCTTACTGATTTCCACTAACCCTGGACTAACCCCCCAATAGTAGGGGTATAATATCCTCGAGAGTTTACTAGAATTGGTCGGGCTGTTTTTATGTAGAAATGTCTTCCCTTTGCAGTGCAGCCTGGAGAAGGAGTTGTGAAGATGCATATCAAACACTTGGCCCTACGTGTGAGGGATTTGGAGAAGTCCATTGAATTCTACGAAACCGTTACGGAACTGAAGGTGGTTCGCCGCTTTAAATCCGGTCCCGGGGAAGTGGCTTTCTTGAGTAATGTCCCCGGGGCAACGGAAATTGAGCTGATCTCTTGGCCTGAGCAGCAGTGCTTTGAGGGTAAGGGCATGTTCCTTT
>JAAYGB010000017.1 GCA_012727955.1 Bacillota bacterium | reverse complement strand
TTTCGGGGAAAAGAAGGGATCCCGGTAACCTCACAGAATTAAGCAATTGCAGTACTAAAGTATATGCTAGTGATCGCCTTTGATTACATAACATGAAGTACTGCAGCTCTTTGAAAAAGTCATCTACCCCTGGTGAGACACGGTGGAAGAAAGGAGGTGCCAGTCCGAAGTTTGACCGAGGTTTCACTGATAGGGGATGGTGAGGTACACCAAGTAACTAGACAGACAACGGAAAAGGAAACATGGAAACTTTTCCCCTCAGTCTAGCTAGTTCATCACAGGTGTACTCGAATACACTCAAAACAAACTGAGGAGGAAAACTCATGAAGAAGATTTTAGTTCTGACTCTGGCCATGGTATTTGCTCTGGCTAGCGTAGCTTTCGCTGAAGTCAAGATCAGCGGAGAGCTCAAGTCTACCGTTAAGTACAATGTTGTTGACGATGGTGAGGAATACAAGGGCGCTGCCCTCGATACCGCTAAGGTAACCCTCGCAGCTGAGGAGGAGGGCGGTTGGGCCGCATCCGTTACCCTGTAGAGCAAGAATGGCTTGGGTAAAGGTGCTGTAACGGATGTGGAATGGGACGAGGACGCAGACCAAAAACTTAAGCTCACCCGCTCTGACGGACATAGCGCGGTTGTCCTGGATGCCTACCAGTTTCAATTCGTGGACGAGTGGTTCACCCTTGACGCTTGGGGTGAAGATGCTGAAGTAGCCGAGTACGGTACTGCCCTAGGCTTCATCAAGGCTCCTAAGGATGCCAAGACCGTTCGGTTTACCACTGGTCTTCCTGAGGGCGAAGCAGTAGTCGATTTCTCCGATACTACCGTTCATCTCTTTGGTAAGTATCAGGTAGATCCAAGCCTAAGCTTTGGTGCTGCCGCCCAGCGCAGGGGCTTTGAGCGCTACTCCGTATGGGGTACCGGGGCCATCGAGGGCGTTACCGTGAGCGGTGAATTCAAGAGAGACGCTCGAGCTCGAGTCGAGGGCAACAAGTACGTCGAGGGCAACAAGTACGGTGCCAAGGCCGAGTACAAGGTTGCTGACCTGAAGCTCACTGGACAGTTTGTGCGCGACGAGGCACAAGATGTCAAGGCCGATGAGTCCACCGAGTTGAAGTTTGGTGTGGCTCTTGGCAATGACGATGTTCCTTACTCCGCATCCGTGGATTACAAGACGAAGAGTTATGAGAACGACGATAAATTCAATGAGGTCGTCCTTAAGGGTGACTACGACGTTGTTCCGGAGTTCGTAACGGTGAACGCTTCCTACACCAGAGCTAAGGATGAGAATGGCAATCGCTACGAGTTCAAGTATCATGACTACACGAACACCGAGCAGAAGAAGAATGCTGTTGAGTATAGTAGAATCGAACTCGGTGCTGAAATTGCTCTGACTGAGAAGTTGACCGTCAAGCCTGGTGTTGAGCTAGAGACCATGAAGAAGTCTAGGGAGGCTTCGGATGCTGACGTAGACGTTACCACTTATGTAGTAGACGTCGAATATGCCGTGACTGACAATGCCAGCGTAACCTATGGTTTCAAGCGCATTGCTCAGGAAACCAACGGTACCGACGACCTCGGTTACTTCAACACCCTTGGTGTTAAGCTAACCTTCTAGTCAGTTTACTGAAACTTTCGGGAGAGCCTATATGGTTCTCCCGTTTCTATTGTTCGTCTGTTTCTGTCAATGGGCAAAAATCTGATAGCCGATAAGAAACCTTAACAAATTCAAAGGATATTCTGGGCTCCTCACGAACTATCAGTTAAGAGGTCCCGGAGTATCCTTTTTTCTTTTCGCTACAGATGCAACCTTGGACCCCTTTGTGTCCGCAGTAGAGTATGATTGGCGGGATCTTGTGTAGTGCTGAATGAGAAAATCAGTGCTTGTTCCTTTATGGGAACAGATGCTAAGAAGATCTTTGGACTTCTTAAGGGAGGTTGCGACAATTGGCAGAAGTTATTCTGGAAAATGTGACTAAGCGATTTGGCAATGTAGTTGCCGTTAACCAGGCTAATCTAGAGATCAAAGATAAGGAATTTATCGTTCTAGTTGGACCATCGGGTTGTGGAAAGTCCACCACTCTGCGGATGATTGCCGGTCTCGAGGAAATCACCGATGGAACCATCAAGATCGGAGACCGGGTGGTCAATGATGTCCCACCGAAGGATCGGGACATTGCGATGGTATTCCAGAACTACGCCCTATATCCCCATATGGACGTCTATAACAACATGGCCTTTGGTTTGAAGCTCCGCAAGTTCCCCAAGGCGGAGATAGACCAACGGGTGAAGGAAGCGGCTCGGATCCTGGGGATTGAAAACCTCTTGGATCGCAAGCCCAAGGCTTTGTCTGGAGGTCAAAGACAACGGGTAGCCCTGGGTCGGGCCATCGTGCGAGAGCCGAAGGTGTTCTTGATGGATGAGCCCTTATCCAACCTCGACGCTAAGTTGCGGGTACAGATGAGAGCTGAGTTGTCAAAGCTGCATAACCGGTTGCAGACAACTATCATCTACGTGACCCACGACCAGACGGAAGCTATGACCATGGGCGACCGGATTGTGGTGATGCGGGATGGGCTAATCCAGCAGGTAGGTGCTCCGCTGGATATCTACAACAATCCCGACAACATGTTCGTCGCCGGGTTCATTGGCAGTCCAGCGATGAACTTCCTGAACGTAGTACTCAAGGGTGAAGGTGACGACCTCTACGTAGATGGTGGTACCTTCAAACTCCGACTACCCAAGGAAAGGGCAGACCAAATTAGGAATATCGGCGAGTATGTCGGTAAGGAAGTTATTATGGGAATCAGGCCCGAGGATATCTATGATACAGAGCTGCTCCCAGAGGTCGATGAGTTGGTCACCATGACCTGTAATATCGATGTGACAGAACCCATGGGTTCAGAACTGTACCTGTATCCTTCAATCGGTGAGCACAGCTTCATTGCTCGGGTTGCATCTACCAGTACCGCTAAGCCCATGAGTTCTCATCGGTTGAGCTTTGACATGATGAAGGTTCATCTCTTCGATCCGCAGACCGAGGAGACCATCCGCTAAGGGAATATCCCCTGGCGCTTGTGAATAAGAATATGTTAGTACAAGGGAAGATCACAGCCGATCTTCCCTTGTCTACTTAATCTGGTGGGGTAAGCCTGTGGTGGTTTCCATGAATTGCAGGGACCTGAACCATATGTCGCGACAGGATAATGCTGTTCTACCAAGAAGATACTTACTATGGATATTTGCCCGCAAAGCAAGGGACTTTGCTGATGGTATTGAGTAAGGCTCAAGTCCCAGGGGGAGACTAAATTTACTCCCGATCACGAAACCCGAAGGTTACGAAAGAGGTGCAATAGGGTAAATGAGCACTAGTCATAAGAAAGTCGTGATATCTTTACCCCATCACTTGCTTCAGGAGGTCGATAGACTGGTTCAAGCAGAAAAGCTGGATCGCAGTCAATTGGTGGCTGAGGCGATGGCTCAGTATCTTCAGGAGCACAAGCGTGCGCGATTGCGTGAAGAACTGAAGGAAGGGTATATTCAGATGGCTGGGATTAATCTCCAACTAGCGGAAGAGGGCACCAGCGAGATCGAGGAGCTTTACTCATACGAAGAGCAGCTTGCGGAGGCTAAATGAATTGGTTGAGGTACAACGGGGTGACATCTTCTATGCAAATCTGAATCCGGTGATCGGCTCGGAGCAGGGAGGAATTCGCCCTGTTTTGATACTGCAGAACGATATTGGCAATAAGTATAGTCCTACGACGATTATTGCAGCTATCACTTCTCGCATCAAAAAGGCCAAGTTGCCGACCCATGTGGAGCTGGAGTCCAGTAAATATAACCTAGAAAAGGACTCCGTGATTCTACTGGAACAGATTAGAACCATCGATAAACGACGGTTAAAGGAGAAAATCACTCACCTAGATGATGACACGATGATGCGCATCAGCGCGGCCTTAGAAATCAGCCTAGGTCTGGTGGACCTATAACCTTTGCTAACGGGCACCCCTTCGGGCGCCTTTTTTCTTTTTAGCAGGAGATCTCACCTTGAACCTGAAATGGTATTGCTTAATACTGTGTTAGTATCCGCAGATAGCGCCCTGGTAGTACATAGAGGGCGTTCGGTGATGGATAGGGAAGAGAGGACTAGCAAAGTGAAGAGAAAACCCATTATCGGCATGACCTGTGGTTACGAAGAGGAGGTCAGGGAGCGCTTTTATATCAACCGCACTTATATTCAATCCATTGAAATGGCTGGCGGCATCCCGCTCCTACTCCCAGGCCTAGCTGAGGCAGAAAATCTGCTGCCCCTATTGGAGCAGCTAGATGGAGTACTGCTTCCGGGAGGCTGGGATCTCGATCCCGCCTATTGGGGCGAAGAACCCATGGGTGTGGGGACCATTAATCCTATTTCCGACGAACTGGATTTGACAGTAGCCCGCTGGGCTTTAGACAGAGGATTGCCCATCCTGGGTATCTGTCGGGGGGCACAGGTGCTCAATGTCGCCGCCGGTGGCTCCTTGTACCAAGACATCCCCAGTGAAGTAGCCCAGTCGCTAAAGCACGCCCAGGATGCTCCCCGGTGGCAGCACAGCCATTGGATCAGTATCGAACCTGGCAGCATCTTGGAGGGGATGCTGGGGACCACCAAGCTGCGGGTCAACAGTTTTCACCACCAAGCGGTGAAGGACCTGGCCCCAGGTTTTCGGGTGACGGCTGCCGCCAAGGACGGAGTCATTGAAGCCATTGAAAGCACCGACTTGCCCTTTGCCGTGGGGGTGCAGTGGCATCCGGAAACGATGTGGGGGCATTATCCCATATTTAAGGGGATTTTCACCGCCTTGATTGAAGCGGCTTTGCCCGGAGCTGCCGCCCGTAACGTCGGTTAGGAAGGTAGGAGGTCTGATCCTTGGTTTTAGCACAGTTCTTGCACAGTCCGTTACATGAGTACATGATCAGCCTGCGACGCCGGATTCACCAATACCCGGAGCTGGGCTTTGAAGAAGTGAAAACCGCCGCCTTGGTGGCCGAGGAACTGGAGAAAATGGGTCTTGAAGTCACCACCCAGGTAGCCCGTACCGGGGTAGTGGGGGTGTTGCGGGGAGGGCAGCCTGGCAAGGTTGTAGGCCTGAGAGCCGACATGGATGCCCTGCGGGTCCAGGATGGGAAGGAAAACTGTCCCTATCGTTCCCGTAACGACGGTGTGACCCATGCCTGCGGTCACGATGGTCACGTTGCCATGCTTTTGGGGGCTGCGAAGTACTTGTCCCAGCAGCGGGAAGAACTTGCGGGGACCATCAAGTTCATCTTTCAACCGGCGGAGGAAGAGCCCGGTGGAGCGGAGCCGATGATTGCCGCCGGAGTCCTATCCAATCCCGAAGTTGAGGCGATGTTGGCTCTGCACCTGTCCAATAACCTGCCGGTGGGCAAGATAGGGCTGCGTTACGGCGCCACGATGGCGGCGGTGGATCGTCTGTCCATCACCATCCACGGCGCCGGAGGCCATGGTGCCGCGCCCCATCAGACGGTGGATGCCATCGTCGTTGCCGCCCAGGCAGTGACGGCCCTGCAGACCATCGTCAGTCGCCGCCTGAACCCCGCTGAGCCCGCGGTGGTAACCCTGGGCACCATCAGTGGAGGATATCGGCACAACGTCATCGCCGATCGGGTAGAGCTGACGGGGACCGTTCGCACCCTCTCCAGCCAGGTGAGAGACCAGATCGAGCAGGAGATCGATCGAATTCTAGCAGGGGTGTGTGCCGCCTATGGGGCTAGGGCAGAATTTGAGCTAACTCCCGTGTATCCTGCTACCATCAATGCCGAAGGACCCACCAAGCTGATGGCTGAGGTAGCAGCAGACCTCTTGGGTGCCGAGGGCGTCATTTACGAACCCCACGCTTCTATGGGCGGAGAGGACTTCTCCTATTTTGGCCAGGTTCCCGGGGGTGCAGCCTATATCCATGTGGGAAGCAAAAATCCCGCCAAGGGCTTTGTCTATCCCCACCATCATCCAAAGTTTGACTTTGACGAGGACGCCTTAGGGTACGGCGCGGCCTTAATGGTCCAATGGACCCGGCGCTATCTCCTCGGCAAATAACTGAGAGTCAGGGAGGTCATATGAGTGATTGCAATTGTCAATGCCACCATCAATACTATTACTCAGGGAATAATAGAACAGGGTACTTTACTCATTGAGGGCAGCAAAATCAAAGCCGTGGGCAGGGATATCCCCATTCCCGAAGGTGCCCAGGTGATCGATGCCACCGGCAAGGTGGTCTTGCCTGGGTTCATCGATGCCCATGGTCATGCCGGCGTCGATGAAGAGGGAATTGGTCCCGCGGGTTGGGACTACAACGAGTCGGTGGATCCTGTCACCCCAAGCCTTCGGGCCATCGATGGGATTAATCCCCAGGAGCAGGGGCTTAAGGATGCCTACGAAGGCGGCATCACCGCCATGTGCATCGTCCCCGGCAGTGCCAATGTCATCGGCGGGGAAGGGGTAGTGATTCGCACCTACGGCCGGATTGTCGATGAGATGGTGATCAAATCCGGTGGTTTGAAGGTCGCCTTTGGGGAAAATCCCAAGCGGGTGTACCAGGGACAGAAGAAGTCTCCGGTGACCAGAATGGCGATTGCTGCTTTGCTGCGGGAAAACTTGGTTAAGGCCCAAAACTACCTTAAGAAACTGGAAGAGGCGCAGTCCGATCCCAGCAAGGCTCCGGAACGGGACCTGAAGATGGAAATGCTGGTTCGAGTCCTGCGGAAGGAGATCCCGCTGCGGGCCCATGCTCACCGGGCCGACGACATCGTGACCGCGGTGCGTATTGCCGAAGAATTCGATCTGGACATTCTGATTGAGCACTGCACCGAGGGCCACCAGATCGCGGATTTTCTGGCAGCTCGAAACATTCCCGCCATTGTAGGTCCGACTTTGACCTCGCGGTCCAAGGTGGAGCTAAAGGATAAAACCTATGCCACCCCTGGAGTATTGCACCGGGCCGGAGTGAAAATTGCCTTTACCCTGGATCATCCCGTGGTTCCCGTCAACTACTTGCCCGTTACCGCGGCCCTGGCCGTCAAGGAAGGCTTGCCGGAGGCAGCGGCCTTAGAGGCGATGACCATCAATCCCGCTCAGATTCTGGGGATTGACGATCGCTTCGGCAGCTTGGAAGCTGGAAAAGAAGCCGACTTAGTGATCTGGAGCGGAAATCCCCTGGATATTCGCTCAAAGCCAGAAAGGGTCTTTATTGCCGGGAAATCGGTGGTAGAATAGACATATATTAGCACTCAGTGTTTCACTGAGTGCTTTCCGTACCACCCCATATTTTTGGAGTGGCAAAGCAAAGTAGGTGTAATTACTATGGAATTGATCATTAATTCCACCAGTGAAGCCAATACTCGGGATATTGGAGCCGCTTTGGCCAAAGCCCTACAGCCGGGAGATATTATCGCCCTCACTGGAGACCTGGGTGCAGGCAAGACCGCTTTGGTCAAGGGGATTGCCCAAGGTTTGGGAGTACAGGAGCCTGTCACCAGTCCCACCTTTGCCCTGGTCAACGAATATTATGGACAGATGCCGGTGTATCATTTTGATGTCTATCGGTTGGAAGAGCCGGAGGAACTAGAGGACATCGGATACGAGGAATACTGGTATGGGGAGGGAATAACCCTCATTGAGTGGGCGAACCTGGTGGAGGATTACCTGCCGGAGGATGTGATCTGGATCACCGTGGAAAAAACCGGCGCTGCGAAGCGGCAATTGGTGATTACCGGACAGGGATCCCGGATGGTGAACCTGGCTGAAAACCTTAAGGACATGGCAGAGGTTGGAGAGATTGACTGATGCGGATTATTGGAATTGACACATCTACGGCCGCGGGCGGGGTAGCCTTGGCGGAGTCCGGGCGCTTGGTGGCCGAGTACACCCTACAACTGACCGCGACCCATTCCGAGCGGTTGATGCCGGCCCTCCAGCAGGTGATGGCCGATGCCGGCTGGGAAGGGAGCAGCGTCGACGCCATCGCGGTGGTCCTGGGCCCTGGCTCCTTTACCGGCCTGAGAATCGGCGTAGCTACGGCCAAAGCTCTGGCCTATACCTGGCAGATTCCTGTGGTTGGAGTCAGTGCCCTGACGGCCCTGGCTTGGCAGGTGGGATGGGCTGGCCAAGTGGTTGTCCCCATGGTGGATGCTCGGCGGCAGACGGTCTATACCCAAGTGTTTACCGGGCTTGGCAGCGGGGAACCTACAGATAGCCCAGCGGATCCATCACCTGGGCCCCAGCCCTTAGGAGAGCCCGGCCAGGTGGCGGTGAAGGACTTGCTGGAGCAGCTGGAGGCCCAGTATGGGTCGACTTCCATTGTGGTGGCCGGCGATGGGGCCTTGCGTAATTTGGAGCTGCTCAAGCCCTTTATTCAAGCAGGCAAGATTACTATCCCCCCGGGCTCCGGTGCATTGCTGCGGGCGGCTGCCGTGGTCGAGGTGGGGCAGGAGTATTTGCGCAAGGGTGTTACTACCGATCCAATGACATTGGTGCCTTTGTATCTTCGCAAATCGGAGGCCGAGATTAAATGGGAAGCATGTCAGTGAATCAGCGGACCCCAGGAGAAGTAGTGCAGATTGATTTTATGACCCTAGAGGACATCCCGGAAGTGTTGGCCATCGAGAGACAATCCTTTACTACTCCCTGGTCCCGGCAGGCCTATACCTCGGAGCTAAGGGACAACGATCGGGCCCATTACCTGGTGGCTAGATATAAGGATGCGGTGATCGGATACATTGGGGTATGGCTCATCGGCGGTGAAGGCCATATCACCAATGTTGCCGTTCACCCCCAGTGGCGCAACCAGGGTGTCGGGCGTTTGCTGCTGCAGGCAATCGAGAAGTTAGTCAGTGGCTTTGGAGGAGAGCGCCTGACCCTAGAAGTGCGGGTGTCTAACCACGTGGCCCAACATCTTTATCGTTCCATGGGATTTGTTGGGGTGGGGATTCGGCCTGGATACTACCAAGACGATCATGAAGATGCTCTAATAATGTGGAAGGAAATCGACGTTGAAAAGTAATGATCTAGTATTGGGAATTGAAACCAGTTGTGACGAGACCGCAGCCGCGGTCATCGTTGGCGGCAGAGAAATAGCTTCAAATGTAATATCATCGCAAATCGATTTACATCGGCGCTTTGGCGGTGTGGTTCCCGAGGTAGCCTCCCGGAAACACATCGAGCTGATCCTCCCGGTGGTGGATACTGCCCTGGAGGAAGCCGGTGTGGGGTTGTCGGATCTGTCGGCCATTGCCGTCACCTATGGTCCCGGTTTGGTGGGAGCTTTGCTGGTGGGAATCAGTACCGCCAAGGCCTTGGCCTTTGCCCAGGGCATCCCCCTAATTGCCGTCAATCACATCGAGGGACACATCTACGCCAATTTCTTGGCCCACAGGGACATTGAGCCTCCCTTGGTCTGTTTGACCGTCTCCGGCGGTCACACCGATCTGCTGTACATCGAGGATTACGGCGCCTATCGGATCTTGGGGCGCACCCGGGACGATGCCGCCGGGGAAGCCTTTGACAAAGTCGGGCGGGTGCTGGGCCTCCCTTACCCCGCGGGACGGGAAATCGATGCCCTGGCCCAAAGGGGAGATCCAACTCGCTATCCCTTGCCCCAGGCGATGCTGGGGGATGACACCTACGATTTCAGTTTTAGTGGCCTGAAAACCGCGGCCATCAACCTGATCCATAATGAGGAGCAGCGGGGAAGGGCCGTAGATGTGGCGGATTTTGCCGCGAGTTTGCAGGAGGCCATCGTCTCAGTACTGGCGGCCAAGACCCTGCGGGCGGCCCAGGAAAAGGGAGTGGATACCATTCTCCTCTCGGGAGGTGTTGGGGCCAACAGCGGCTTGCGGCAGCGCCTTGCCCAGCTAGGTGCTCAGCGGGGTATCAAGGTATACTATCCACCGCCGGTGCTGTGTACCGACAATGCCGCGATGATTGGCTGTGCCGGATACTATCGCTATCGGCGGGGAGACTTTGCCTCCTGGGACCTTAACGCCGTTCCCGGCCTACAATTGATGGAGTCCTAGAAGTCGCAGTCCTGGCAGCGGCGAGGGGATCCCCACCGGGGAAGAAGGACAAGGAAGACTGAGGGTAAGATCAACAGGGAAGTGAGGTTTTCCTATGAAACTGTTTATCGATACCGCGAACGTCGAGGAGATTCGTGAAGTTGCCAGTTGGGGCGTATTGTCCGGAGTCACAATCAACCCTTCGCTGATTGCCAAGGAAGGCCGGGATTTCCAGGAAGTGGTCCAGGAGATTTGTACCATCGTCGAGGGTCCCATTAGTGCCGAGGTGATCAGCACCGATGCTCCCGGGATGGTTAAAGAAGCCGAGGAGCTGGCCGCATGGCATGAAAATGTTGTGATCAAGGTACCGATGACCGACGAGGGGCTAAAGGCTACGGCGATATTGTCCGAGCGGGGAATTAAGACCAACTTGACCCTAATCTTTTCACCTCACCAAGCCCTGTTGTGTGCCAGGGCAGGAGCTACCTACGTCAGCCCCTTTGTCGGTCGTCTAGAGGACATTGGACATGAAGGCATCGAACTAGTTGCCGACATCGCCGAAATCTTCGATCTCCACGGAATTGACACCGAAATTATCGCTGCCAGTATTCGCAGTCCCAACCACGTTCTTGCCGCGGCTCGAGCGGGAGCCCACATCGCCACCATTCCCTACCGTGTATTCCAGCAAATGCTCAAACATCCCCTCACCGATGCCGGAATTGCTCAGTTTCTTCGGGATTGGGAGTCTGCCCGACAATAAATTCATAAGTCATGCATTGGGTTGTAAGTTTATGTCGTCTTTCGGATAGCGGCCCGCCCCGGGATCTGGCGGGCCCTTGTGCTACAATTAGGAGGTTTCACCCGGGTCCGAATCGGGAAGTAGGTAATATCCTGGGTGGAAAAGGAGTGAGTAAACTTGCAACGGGCAAGGCGGATGGAAAGTCTAGGAACGGAGACGGCCTTTGAGGTGTTGGCGGAAGTGCGGGCTCTGGAGGCCCAGGGAAGAGATATTATTAGTTTTGCCATTGGTGAACCGGACTTCTCAACTCCGGAGCACATCAAGCAGGCGGCAATCGCGGCTATTGAAAGAAATGAGACCCACTACAGCCCCTCCGCGGGCATTATGCCGCTGCGTCAGACCATTGCCGAATATATCAGCCGGACTCGGGGTATCTCGGCAAAGCCGGAAAACGTGGTGGTCACCCCGGGGGCAAAACCGATTATTTTCTACACCATTTTGGCCTGTGTCAATCCCGGGGATGAGGTAATCTACCCTAATCCCGGTTTTCCTATCTATGAGTCAGTGATCAATTTCGTCGGAGCCAAGGCCATTCCCGCGCCGCTGTTGGAGTCCCGGCAGTTTCGTTTTGACCTCGATGATCTGCGGGCAAAGATTACCGACCGGACCAAGCTAATTATCCTCAATTCTCCCCACAACCCCACCGGGGGAATGCTCAGTAAAGAGGATTTGGAGGTGGTAGCGGAGATTGCCCGGGAGCGGGATATTTGGGTACTGTCCGATGAAGTCTACTCTCGGATGGTCTTTGATGGGGAATTTCGCAGTATTGCTTCCCTGCCAGGGATGCAGGATCGCACCGTCATTCTCGATGGCTTCTCCAAGACCTATGCCATGACGGGATGGCGCCTAGGATATGGCGTGATGCCGGAAAGCCTGGCCGTGGACGTGGCTCGCTTGGTGACCAATGTGGAATCCTGTACCGCCACCTTTACCCAATACGCTGGGATTGAGGCCTTAACGGGCAGTCAAGATCCCAGCAACGAGATGATGGAAATCTTTCGGAAGCGGCGGGATTTGATTGTCGCGGGTTTGAATGATATCGAAGGAATTAGCTGTATAATGCCCGCGGGAGCCTTCTATGTCTTTCCCAATGTGACCGAGGCCTGTCGGCGGTTGGGATTACGGGATTCTAAGGCTTTACAAACCAAACTCCTCTACGAAGGCAACGTTGCCGTACTTCCTCGGACATCTTTTGGTAGGAAAAACGCAGAAGAGACAGAAGAATATCTACGACTGTCATATGCAACATCGGAGGAACAAATTATTGAAGGACTAAAACGCATCAAGAGGGTTGTTGAGGCCTGAGCAGCAGACAGAACATCTGAAGAGGGAGTGGAGGAGTTTTGGCTTTAGAACGGAACGTAAAAAGTCTAGTTCACTTCATGGCGTATCCCGGTCCAGGGACAACCAAATCGGTGATGCGGGGTGAGGCTCGAGCTAGTTACTTGCTCCGCAGCATCGATGAGCTCATCGCAGACGGTTATTTCGGAGCCCTTGAGATCACCACCATCAAGGACCCGGCCCTGCGGGCAGAAGTAGCTAAGCGGCTGCATGATGCCAATATCAAAATTATTTGGTCGGCACAGCCCGTGCAGCTGATGAATGAAGATGATTTGGTCCCGGTCACCGACATTAGCTCCATAGATGAGTTGCAGCGGATCGCAGGAATCCTGCGTTTGAAGCGCTGTATCGATGAAGCCTACGAAGTGGGCGCCGTCAGCATGGGCTTGATCAGCGGTACCGATCCCGGTCCCGACGCCGATGGCGCGTTGCGCAAAGAAGCGATGCAAAATCTCGTTCGTTCTTTGGACGAGCTGTGCAATTATTCCCGGGAAGTGGCAGAGGCTAAGGGGGTAGAGCCCATCACCCTCAGCCTTGAGATGTTTGACCGGTTGCCGGAACCGGGACATAGAAATCAATTGATTGGTCCCACCGATGACGCCGTTTACGTGGCTCGGGAAGTGCGGGATACCTATGGTCACAAGAATTTTGGTCTGATGTATGACCTCAGCCATATGTTCCTGCTGCGCAGCAACACCTTTGCCCTGGAAACTCCGCAGGTGTTGCGGCGGTTGGCGCCCTATCTCAATCATATTCATATCGGCAGCTGTGTCATCGATGAAAACGATCCTCTCTACGGAGACAGCCATCCTCCCTTTGACTACATCGGCAGTGCCGTTACCGCCGAGGATCTTGGTGCCTTTGTCAAGACTTTGGTGGACATTGGCTACACCGGTGGAATTGGCTTCGAAGTTACGCCGCTGCCGGATCAGGAGCCTGCCAACGCTGTTGCCTCGGTTAAGACGGCTTTTCAGGCGGCATGCAACCGCAATGATGTCAATTACGGAATTGGTGGCTTCCACTTCCACACTCGCCGCTGGTTTCCCGATGCGATCTTTAACATGATCACCGATATCCGGGTCCAGAACCCCGGTTTGATTCAAGAGATCGCCCAGTCCCGCAAGCGGCGGGAGAAGCTCACCGAGGATGGCAAATTGGTCATTTTGGCCGCGGATCACCCTGCTCGCTATGTCACCAATGTGGGCAGCCATCCCACGGCGATGGGAGATCGCCTGGACTATTTGGGCAGAATCCTGCGGGTGGTCACCAGCGATGAAATCGATGGTGTGATGGGTACTCCGGATATTATCGAGGACCTGTTGATCCTTCACCATCTGAGTAAGGAAAACGGTGGCCCGGCCTTCCTGGACAACAAAGTCTTGATGGGCTGTATGAACCGAGGCGGTTTGGCCGGTATCGAATATGAGATGGATGACCGGATGACCTCCTATACCGCGGAATCCATGCATCGGATGGGCCTAGATGGTGCCAAGATGATGTTCCGCTTGGATCCCGGTAAGATGTCTCGCTATTCGGTTCAGACCATCCAGTACTGTGCCAATGCCATCAACGAGTGCAATAAGTACGGCCTGCCGGTGTTCCTTGAGCCGCTACCGGTGGAGCCAACGGAAAAGGGATACCGGGTAATCATGGAGCCCGATGCCCTGATTAAGACCATGGGTGTTGCCGCCGGTCTGGGAGATTCCTCTGCCAACCTCTGGCTGAAGATCCCCTACGTACGGGAGTACGACCGAGTGGCTAAGGCTACCACCTTGCCCATCTTGATGCTCGGTGGCGCCTCTACCGGTAACCCCATCAACACCATAGAGGACTTTGCCCGGGGCATGGGCGAAGGCCACAATGTCCGCGGTGCGATGGTGGGCCGCAACGTTCTGTACCCAGGACTGGACGACCCCAGAGCTGTTGCCGCTGCTGTGCATAAGCTGGTGCATGAGGAAGTTACCGCCCTTGAGGCGATTAAGCACCTAGCCGCGGTCCGAGGTACCGAAATGGATACCTTTAAGGAATGGTTCAACATCCGATAACTTTCATAAGGAAATCTAGCTAGGAGGTGATGGGGCATATGGCCTTAGGCTATATGCCCCTTACCATGAGTGGGAAACTAACCTGCGACGCAGCATTGATTCGAAGTGAAGTGAAAGCCATTGATCTGACGGGAAAGACGGCGGTGGTGATTGATGTGCTCCGGGCAACATCAACCCTGGCCACTGCCTTTGCCAACGGGGTAACCAAGGTGTTTCCCACGGCTACCGTGGAGGAGGCCCGGTCTCTGCGAGGCACCAATCGACTCCTGGGAGGAGAGCGAGGGGGAGTCAAACTCCCCGATTTCGATCTGGGAAATTCCCCTCGGGAGTACACCGCCGCGGTGGTAGCGGGACGGGAGCTGGTGATGACCACCACCAACGGCACCGCTGCCATTCTGGCCAGTGCCGGCGCCCATCGGGTGTTGTTGGCCTCCTTTCTTAACCTGCCCGCGGTGGTTGCCGCCTGCCGTCGCCTGCAGCGGGAGGTAGTGGTGGTTTGTGCCGGGACGCAGCAGCGCTTCACCCTGGAGGATGCCGTTTGTGCCGGGATGATCTGTCAGGCGCTGACCGGGGTCCGGGCCGAAGAGGCTGTGGATTTAGGTCTCAGCGATGGTGCAAGCCTAGTCCTAGCCTTGGCCGAGCAGTGGCAGGGGCGGTTGGAGGAGATGCTGCAATCCTGTCGCCATGGTCGCAATTTGGCCCGGTTGGGCTTTGCCGAAGACCTGACTTACTGCAGTCAGTTAGGGCTCCTTGAGGTGGTGCCGGAGTACTCCCAGGGAGCAATTATCTTGAGTGAAATTGCATAATTTGACTCTGGTAAACAGAAGCTGGTAAGAAACAAGGAGGATTACGCCGATAACGTGTCAAAGAGGAAGAATGAGGTAGATGTACCCATATAAATCAGGGGATTTATCCCAAAATCGCCCTTTTCTGTGTTTCTTTCCTCTTGCACCCAAGGAACCAGTCATCTAATATTGTATGTGGATGTTAGCACTCGCTAGCGATGAGTGCTAACAAGGGAAGCGAATCTAGCTCAAGGGAGGTTATTAGTAGATGAATCTGAAGCCTTTGGCAGATCGAGTTGTAATCAAATTAGTGGAAACCGAAGAGACGACCAAGAGCGGAATCGTGTTGCCGGACACCGCTAAGGAAAAGCCGCAACAGGGCAAGATTGTTGCCGTAGGTCCCGGTCGGGTTGAGGACGGCAAGACCATCGCGATGACCGTGAAGGTGGACGACACTGTTCTCTTTGCTAAGTATGCCGGTACTGAGGTTAAGGTCGATGGCGAGGAGTACTTGATTCTCAAGGAAAGCGACATTCTAGCTATCGTAGAGTAAGCCATAGCTTGATGAACTGCTTGACCGATGTACTGTATTTCTTGCCGCGATTACATAGAAGGCGCGGACATTTTAGACAAGGATGGTGAACAAGCTCATGGCAAAAGAGCTGGTTTTTAACGAAGCAGCCCGTCGGAAACTGGAGAAAGGCGTCAATGCGCTAGCCGATGCGGTAAAGGTTACCCTTGGTCCCAAGGGACGTAACGTAGTCCTGGAAAAAAAGTATGGTTCACCCACCATCACCAATGACGGTGTCACCATTGCTCGGGAAATCGAGTTGGAGGATCCCTTCGAGAACATGGGTGCCCAGTTGGTGAAGGAGGTTGCCACCAAGACCAACGATGTCGCCGGTGACGGAACCACCACAGCTACTGTTTTGGCCCAAGCCATCGTTCGTGAGGGTCTGAAGAACGTGGCCGCCGGTGCCAATCCAGTGCTGCTCCGCCGGGGTATCGATAAGGCAGTAGGAGTTGCCGTAGAAAAGATTCGGGAAATGGCCAAGCCTGTAGAGACCAGAGAGGCCATTGCTCAAGTTGCCGCTATCTCTGCCGGTGACGACGAGATCGGTGCTTTGATCGCCGACGCCATGGAGAAGGTGGGTAAGGACGGAGTCATCACCGTCGAAGAGTCCCAGACCTTTGGCACCACTTTGGACGTTGTCGAAGGTATGCAGTTTGACCGGGGTTACATCTCCCACTACATGGTCACCGACAGCGAGCGGATGGAAGCTGTGTTTGAGAATCCATACATTCTCATCACCGATAAGAAGATCTCCTCGGTTCAGGAGCTCCTTCCCATTCTCGAGAGAGTGATGCAGGCCGGTGCTCCCCTGTTGATCATTGCTGAGGATGTTGAGGGCGAAGCTCTGCCCACCTTGGTAGTCAACAAGCTCCGGGGAACCTTGAACGTATGTGCCGTCAAGGCTCCTGGCTTTGGTGATCGCCGCAAGGCGATGCTCAGTGACATCGCTACCGTCACCGCCGGTCAGGTCATCTCCGAGGAAGTCGGCTTGAAGCTGGAGAACGCCACCTTGGATATGCTGGGTCGGGCCGGTCGAGTGGTTGTCACCAAGGACGACACCACCATCGTCGATGGTGCTGGCAGCCCCGAGGATATCAAGGCTCGGATCGCTCAAATTCGGGTTCAAATCGAGGAGACTACCTCCGATTACGACCGGGAGAAGCTCCAAGAGCGGTTGGCTAAGTTGGCCGGCGGCGTAGCTGTCATCAACGTTGGTGCTGCTACCGAGACCGAGCTCAAGGAGAAGAAGCATCGCATCGAGGATGCTCTCTCTGCTACTCGCGCTGCCGTGGAGGAAGGAATCGTTCCCGGCGGTGGAGTCACCTTGGTCAATGCCATTTCCGCTGTGGAGGCTCTCGAGGAAGAGGGCGACATCCAGACGGGAATCAACATCGTGGCTCGGGCTCTGGCCGATCCGCTGCGCCAGATTGCAGCCAACGCCGGTATGGAAGGTGCAGTTATCCTTTCTCAAGTTGCTAAGCTGCCGGCAGGCGAGGGCTTCAACGCTCTAACCGGCGAGTTCGTCAACATGTTTGATGCCGGTATCGTCGACCCAGCTAAGGTAACTCGAAGTGCTCTGCAAAACGCTGCTTCCATCGCTGCGTTGCTCCTCACCACCGAGGCTTTGATTGCCGATCAGCCTGAGGAAGAGCCAGCAGCTGGTGCCGCGGGCGGCATGCCTCCGATGATGTAAGAAAACTGAAGCTAAACTAGTAAGGCGCCGGGATTTTGCCCAGGCGCCTTTTTGCGCGCAACCGCTGTAGGAAAACCGCTGCCGGCAATCCCCGACGACAGGAATAGCTGGGGAAATTGGGGAATAAAAGAATAGAGGATAGGTTTCACGGGATATGGGAGTGAGTAGTTTGCAGGGAACAGGAAAACCGTGGCTGTTGTGGATAGCGGTAGTTTGGATAGCGCTCTGGGGTCTGACTCCGGAGGTCTTCGCCCAGGGGGATTTACTGGCTTGTCGGACCGATATTCCCATTGTCATCGACGGTCATCTCAGTGATTTGCCCTGGCAGCTGGCGGAAAACTTGGTAATCGACGATACCACTCCTGCCACTTGGCTGGAACAGGGGACCTTTACGGTGGATGGGCCCAGGCCTAAGGGTCCAGGGGATGCAGCCCTGCGGATGAAAGCTCTGTGGAACGAAGATTATCTTTACATAGCCTTGGACGTCATCGACGATTCTGTTGTTACCGATCAGATTGTCGGATCTCTGCGGGAACAGGATTCCGTGGAGATTGTCATCGACCCTTCAGGAACGGGAGCAGAGCGCCGGGCCTTGATCTTTGCCCTTGAGACCGCCGCAGGTAACGGTCCTTGGTTCAGCATTCCCGGAGCACGGATTGGAGCGGTCCTTAAGCTGGGAGGTGCCGTGGGACAGATTCGGCCCTTAGGGTATACCGCAGAGATTGCCATCCCTCTGGCGGCCTTTGCCAAGGCCTATAACAGCAGCATTGCTCCCGGCCAAGCCTTTGGCCTGGAGGTGCGCCTCAATGATGTGGACTATGTCCCTGACCCCGGGGGCGAAGGTGTCATCAGGCAGGTGCGAAGGATGACCTGGACGGGAAATCCAATGGTGATGGAGTGGGGAACTACGCCCCAGTACGGCACCCTGCATATCGTGCCTTCCTTGGTCGGACGCTAAGTGAGAGTAACCCGGGGGTTTTGCGAAAGGGTTGGGCCAGGGTTGGGAAAGACTAACTAAGTGTGGGCGACAGGGTAGATAGCCCCTCATCTTAACAGAAGCTTAACAGAAGCTGCCAGGATGTTTTTGTCTATTTGGAGTACAAGAATCAATATGTTGCTAAACCAGGGGGTTATCTAGGTGCACGCAGATTTATCGAAGATTTTGCTAACTGAAGAACAGATTGCCAAGCGAGTAGCAGAGTTGGGAGAGGAGATTACCGAGGATTACAAGGGTAAATTTCCCTTGCTCCTTTGCATTTTGAAGGGCGCTATGCCCTTTACTTCAGATTTGATGCGGGCAATCAAGGGGCCGGTTCAGGTGGACTTCATGGCTATTTCCAGCTACGGTGCCGGCACCAAGTCCAGTGGGGTAGTTCGGATTCTCAAGGACTTGGATCACTCCATCGAAGGGCAAGATGTCCTGGTGGTTGAGGATATTATTGACAGTGGCCTTACCCTTCACTATCTGTTGGACAACCTGCGCTCCCGCAGACCTGCCAGCCTAAAGGTCGTAACTTTATTGGACAAGCCTGGCCGGCGGCAAGTCGATGTCAAGACGGATTACAACGGCTTTGATATTCCCGATGAGTTCGTAGTGGGATATGGCCTAGACTTCAACGAACGCTACCGCAACCTCCCTTACATCGGAGTTCT
The DNA here is from genome assembly GCA_012727955.1 of Bacillota bacterium. NCBI lineage: Bacteria > Bacillati > Bacillota > Bacillota bacterium. The sequence goes on along the minus strand of JAAYGB010000017.1, from coordinate 9,102 downwards.
CAAGCCGGAGGTTTATGAGTAAGTAGGGAGAGAGACTCACTTTGAACAAAACTAGCAATTTGGAAAAAATCATTATAGTGGACGTCGGTGGCCAGTACAGTCAGCTAATTGCCCGGCGGGTGCGGGGCCTTAAGGTCTATTGTGAAATCGTTCCTTTTACAACTAGCAGTGAAGAGATCCTGGCTCAAGGTCCCAAGGGGATTATTCTGGCTATGGGCCCTGCCGGGGAGGACCAAAGGGACATTTCGCCCCTTGAGGCCAGTCTCCAACAGACGAAGATTCCCCTCTTGCGCTTCCATCCGGAAATGGTGGATACACCTTCCGGCGATGAGCTTCTGGGCAGTTTCGTCACCGATACCTGTGGCTGCCAGGGCAATTGGACGATGCAGTCCTTTATCGAGATTATGGTGCAAGATATTCGCCAACGGGTTGGCGACAGGCCAGTGGTCTGCGGTCTGTCGGGGGGAGTAGACTCTGCCGTGGCCGCGGCCCTAGTACACCGAGCCATCGGTGACCAGCTCACCTGCATATTTGTAGACCACGGTTTCATGCGCAAAAATGAAGCGGAGGAAGTGTCTCGCCTTTTTGGCAACTACTTCTCCCGGTTTATTCACCTTTCTGCGGCAGAGCGGTTTCTTACCCTTCTGCGGGGAGTCACTGACCCTGAGGAGAAGCGCAAGCGGATTGGCAACGAGTTTATTCGCGTTTTCGAGGAAGAGGCCAACAAGCTCGGTGAGATTGAATACCTGGTGCAGGGCACCCTCTATCCCGACGTGCTGGAAAGCGGCATTGGTCAAGGGGAAGTAATCAAATCCCATCACAATGTCGGTGGTCTGCCGGAGGATATGGACCTGAAGTTGTTGGAGCCCCTGAGGGATCTGTTCAAAGACGAAGTGAGGGTCCTGGGGCTAGAGTTGGGATTGCCCGAGGAGATGGTGTATCGTCAGCCCTTCCCCGGTCCTGGATTGGCCGTTCGGATTGTCGGTGAGGTAACGGAAGACAAGCTCAGAATCGTGAGAGAAGCGGACTGGATTGTTCGAGAGGAGATTGCCAGGGCAGGATTGGACCGGGATGTTTGGCAGTACTTTGCCGTTTTGTCCGATACCAAGACCGTCGGTGTCAAAGGGGACACCAGGACCTATTCCTATCTGTTGGGGATTCGCGCCGTGAACAGCGAGGATGCGATGACCGCAGATTGGGCCCGCTTGCCCCATGGGGTGTTGGCGAAGATGTCCCAGCGAATCATGGAGGAAGTTGATGGGGTCAACCGGGTGGTCTATGACATTAGTGCCAAGCCGCCTTCTACCATTGAATGGGAGTAGCTGGCAGCAACCACGAGCAATATAATAGGTTATCTGCGGCCGGTTGTGCAAACCGGCCTTCTGCTTATTTCAGTCCCGCTCTCCGCAGGACTTGATCACTAAGAAGCGGAATAACTGGAAAAGATATACTGAATACCCTGGGGAGGAACACCGATGCCTAACCTAAAACACACGGCGGTACAGACGCCGAAGGGAACCAAGGACTTCTTGCCGGCTGACGTCAAGCGAAAGCGGTTTATTCAACATCATCTCACCGAGTTCTACGAATCCTATGGATATCAGGAGATCATCACCCCGACCATCGAATTTTACAATAGTTTGACCCAGGGTAACGGGCCTCACCTAGCGGAAAGCACCTATCGCCTCATTGACCAAGAGGGACAGATCCTGGCCCTGCGCCCCGACGCGACCACGCCCATTGCTCGGGTGGTGGCCACCAGGTACCGGGAGGCGGAGAAACCCCTGCGATTTTTCTATGCCTCCAATGTCCTGCGCTACGGGACCTTGAAGGCCGGCCGGCGTCGGGAGTTCTACCAAATCGGAGCGGAACTCATCGGGCAGCCGGGACCGGGGGGTGATAGTGAGATTATTGCCCTGGCCATTGGCTCTCTGCAGGCCGTGGGACTGCGAAGCTTTCGCTTTGATCTGGGACATGTAGAGTTTTTCACCGGACTGGTTGAGGCGGCCCAGTTGTCGCCGGCGGTGGGGCGCCAGGTACGGGAAGCCCTCCTGCGCAAAGACTATGTCTCCCTCAAGGAGTTGGTGGGAGCGGCAGCGATGCCCGATTCTCTGCGGCAGGTATTTCAGCGCTTGCCGAAACTTCGGGGCGGGAAAGAGGTTCTGAAGGAGGCCTGGCAGTTGGCTCCCAATGCCACCTCTCGGCAGGCGGTAGCCAATCTGCAGGTGATTTACCAGGAACTTGAAGCCAAGGGCTTAGCGGAATTCGTCCAGCTGGACCTGGGCTTAGTTAAGGATTTGGATTACTACACGGGATTGATTTTCGAGGGCTACACCCAAGACCTGGGATTTAACATTTGTGATGGTGGCCGCTATGACAACCTCATCGGACAGTTTGGATACCAGTGCCCCGCTACGGGCTTTGCCTTTGGGGTAGAACGGTTGATGGAGTGCCTCGATGCCCAGGGAACCTGGCCCCAGGAGTTGGCGGCGGGGGAGCAGAGTCAGGCCGTGGCCGGGACCGCCGCGGAGGATGTGATCACCATCGCGGTACCCAAGGGTCGGCTTCAGAAATATCTGGCCCCGCTGTTATCCAGGGCCGGGGTCGATTGCTCCTCATTGTTGTCGGACTCCCGGAAGTTGATTATCGAGACCGATGATGGCTCTTATCGTTTCCTGTTGGCAAAGCCCAGCGACGTTCCCACCTACGTGGAGTACGGGGCCGCGGATATCGGGATCGTCGGGAAGGATATCCTGCTGGAGACGGAGGCCGAGGTCGCGGAATTGCTGGATCTGGGCTTTGGGCGCTGTCAGATGATTGTGGCTGTGGCGGAAAGCTCAGGGATCACCGACGTGCGGCAGCTGGACTTTAACAGCCGGGTGGCCTCGAAGTTCACCAATATCGCCACTAAGTATTTCAATCAAGTGGGCATTCAGGCGGAGGTTATCAAGCTCAACGGCTCCGTGGAGCTGGGACCCATCGTGGGATTGGCCGATGCCATCGTCGACATTACGGAAACGGGAACCACCCTCCGGGCCAATGGACTGATTCCCATCGCCACCGTGGCGGAGATTTCCGCTCGACTTATTGCCAATCCCATTAGCTACAAGGTGAAATACCAAGCAATCCAGGCATTAATCGATGGATTATCCGGTGAGTTATCTCAGTAGGGATAGGATACCTATCAGAGGAGATGAAGACATTGATGCGAATTGTCAATGCCGCTGAGATGAGCAGAGACCAATTAGAATATCTTTTGACTCGCCCCGATGTCGATGCGGTGGAAGTAACCCCAGAGGTGATGGCCCGCACCGAGGAGACCTTTGGCGGGCCTCTAACGCCCTTGGAGGTGGTGCAGACCATTCTGGCCGATGTGCGGGAGCGGGGCGATGAGGCTTTAGTGCACTACGCTGCGGCGATCGACGGGGTGGATCTGTCCAGCAAGGGTTTGTTTGTCACCGATGCAGAATTGGAGCAGGCCTACCAACAGGTGAGTAAACAGTTTCTGGCAGACTTAGATGTTGCCATGGATAACATCGCTGCCTATCACCGCAAGCAGGTGCAAAACTCCTGGATCACTACCGGTCCCCATGGCAATGTCTTGGGGCAAAAGGTGACGCCCCTGGCCTCTGTCGGTGCCTATGTGCCCGGAGGAACGGCGCCTCTGGTGTCCACCGTTTTGATGACCGTTGTTCCCGCCAAGGTGGCCGGTGTTAAGCGGGTAGTGGTGGCTACCCCGGAGACCAAACATGGGGGACTTAATCCCCATATCATCGTTGCCGCCCATAAAGCGGGAGCATCGCAGCTGCTCCGGGTGGGAGGAGCCCAGGGAATTGCCGCCTTGGCCTACGGTACCCAGTCGGTGGAGCCTGTTGACAAGATCGTTGGCCCTGGGAACATTTATGTGACCTTGGCCAAGAAGGAGGTCTTTGGCAAGGTCGGCATCGATAGTCTGGCCGGTCCCAGCGAGATTTTAGTGATCGCCGATGACACTGCCAATCCCCGCTACGTGGCAGCGGACTTGCTCTCCCAGGCGGAACATGATCCCGAGGCCGGTGTGTACCTGTTGACTACTTCCCCGGAATTGGCAGAGCAGGTGGCTCAGGAAATCAAGGAGCATCTGGCGCTGTTACCCCGCAGGGAGATTGCTGCCCAAGCCTTGACCAAATCCGGCGTAATTGTGGTGTGTCCGGATCTTGAGACCGCGGCGGAACTGTCTAATATCTGTGCTCCTGAGCATCTGGAGTTGGCGGTAGCTGAGCCCTTTGCTCTCCTGGACCAAATTCAAAATGCAGGAGCTATTTTCCTCGGACACTACGCGTCGGAACCGGTGGGAGACTATGTCGCGGGTCCCAACCATGTCCTGCCCACCAACGGCACCGCGCGCTTCTCTTCGCCCTTGGGGGTCTATGATTTTGTCAAATACAGCAGTATTATCAGTGTCACCGCTAAAGGCCTACAGCAATTGGCTCCAACGGGAATTCGTTTGGCCCAAGGGGAAGGGTTACAGGCCCACGCCCGGGCAATGGCGATTCGCTTTGAGTCCTAGGCTGATGTAGGAAATTGCAGGGATGAACAGATGGGAGGGGGCCCTTGTGCGCAGGGGAAGCGTTGACCGTAAAACACTGGAGACGGATATTTCTGTAACCCTGGATCTCGATGGTCGGGGCCAGGCCCAGGTTTGCACCGGGATTGGGTTTTTTGATCATATGCTTACGGCCTTTGCCAAACACAGCGGCTTTGACCTGACCGTTACCGCTGCCGGGGACTTGGAGGTAGACGGACACCACACCGTAGAAGATGTGGGAATCTCCTTGGGTCAGGCCCTGCGTCAGGCTGTGCATGCGGGGAAGGGGATTGCTCGGTTCGGAGAGGCGACGGTACCGATGGATGAGGCCTTGGTCCAAGCTGTCCTGGACATCAGTGGTCGAGCCTATTTGGCCTGGGATGTACCCTATCGGGCGCCGATGATCGGCGATTTTGACACCCAGTTAACGGTAGAGTTTTTCCGCGCCTTTGTCCACAACGCCGCCATCACCCTCCATGTGAGGAAATTGGCGGGAGAGAATGATCACCATATCGTTGAGGCTGCCTTTAAGGCGGTAGCAAGGGCCTTGGGAGCTGCCTGTCGGCGGACCGGGTCCGACGAGGTGCTGTCAACCAAAGGGTCGTTGCAGGGGTAGACAAGCCATTGGCGGAGTGGGACCGGAAGGTAGAACAAACCGGGGGAGTGGCGGACAAATGCTAGTGATTCCAGCAATCGATTTAAGACAAAGACAGGTAGTTCGGCTGTTGCAGGGCAGGGCCGAGGATATGACGGTGTATTCCGATGATCCCGTTGCGGTGGCTCGCCAATTTGAAGCTCAGGGGGCCCAGCGGCTCCATGTTGTGGACCTCGACGGTGCCTTTACCGGTGAGTCTGGGAACCTGCCGGTGATTAAGGATATCGCTGGGGCAGTACAGATGCCCGTTGAAGTGGGCGGAGGGGTGCGGGACCTAAAGGTGATTGAATCCCTTCTGTCCGTGGGGGTACGGTGGGTGATCCTGGGCACTGTAGCCTATCGAGACCCAGAGTTTGTCAAGCAGGCTTGCCGGGAGTTTCCCGGGCAGGTGCTGGTGGGCATCGATGCCCGAGACGGTCGGGTGGCAGTGGAAGGTTGGGTAGAGACCACCACGATGCCGGCGATGGATTTGGCTCGCCGGGTGTATGAGATGGGTGTAGAAGAGATTATTTTCACCGACATCGCCACCGACGGGATGTTTACAGGACCCAACTATCGGGCCTTGGAGACGATGCTTACCATCGGTCCCAAGGTGATTGCCTCCGGGGGAGTGTCAAGGGTTGCTGATTTGGAAGAGTTGGCCCAATACTCATTGCAGGGAGTAAGCGGCGCCATCGTTGGTAAGGCCCTCTATGATGGGAAGTTTCAACTGCCGGAGGCCATTGCAGCGGTGAACGGGGTGTTATCTAGGAAACCAGGGGAGTAGGTACGGGATGAGGGGTGGCGAGGACATTGATTAAAATAGAGGATTTGCAGTTTAACCAGGGACTGATTCCTGCCATTGCCCAAGATGCTGACAGTGGCGAGGTGTTGATGTTAGCCTATATGAATCGGGAAGCTTTGGAGAAAACCCTGGAGACAGGGATGGCCTGGTATTACAGCCGCAGCCGACAATCCTTGTGGCTCAAGGGTGAGACCTCGGGGCATCATCAACTGGTGAAGGAGATCAGAACCGATTGCGATCAGGATGCCATTTTGCTGCGGGTGGTGCAGCAGGGGGCGGGAGCCTGTCATGAAGGCTATCGATCCTGCTTTCACTATCCGGTGGAGGACAGCGACGGCGAGGCAAGGCCGGAGCTAACCTTTGATCCCGATGAGGTTTATCAGGACAAGTCTTCGGGGATCATTGATGAGCTATTTAACCTAATCGCCCAACGCAAAGATCATCCCATCGAGGGGTCCTATACCAATTATTTGTTCACCCAGGGGATTGATAAAATCCTGAAGAAGGTGGGGGAGGAGACCGCCGAGGTGATCATCGGTGCTAAGAACCCTGGAACGGAGGAAATGGTCTACGAGATAGCAGATCTTGTGTATCACCTCCTGGTGCTCTTGGTGGCCAAGGGCGCAACGCCCGGGGATGTGTTGACGGAACTCAGTTCCCGGCGGAAGTAGGCGAGGGTAGCAGGGAAGTAGTAGGAGGAGCTAGTTTTGGAGCTGAAGAATCAACTGAACCAGGCCCAGTGGGAGGCGGTATCCGCTGCCGATGGGCCCTTATTAGTTATTGCCGGTGCCGGTTCGGGGAAGACCAGAGTCCTCACCTACCGGATTGCCTATCTGTTGACGGAGCGCCAGGTGCCTTCCTATCGGATTTTGGCAGTGACCTTTACTAACAAAGCCGCGAAGGAAATGAAGGAACGGGTGGCAGCCCTGGTTGGGTATACGGGAGAGCAGATCTGGGTCAGTACCTTTCACTCTATGTGTGTACAGATTCTGCGGCGAGAGGCGGAATACATCGGGTATAATCGGAATTTCCTGATCTTCGACACTACCGATCAGTTGACGGTGATCAGGGACTGTCTCAAGGAGCTGAATCTGGACCCCAAGAACTTTGATCCCCGTTGGCTGCTCAACGCCATTTCTTCCGCGAAAAATGAGTTGATCGGCCCCGATGAATACGATCGACGGGCCAGCGACTACCGGGAAAACACCATTGCCCGGGTATATGCGCGCTATCAGGCTAAGCTGAGGGAAAACAACGCCTTTGATTTCGATGACCTGATCATGTATACGGTGCTGCTCTTTCGCCATCACCCCCAGGTGTTGGCTTGGTACCAGGATCGGTTCCAACACATTTTGGTGGATGAGTACCAAGACACCAACCATGCCCAATACGTTTTGATCAAGGCCCTGGCAGAGAAGTGGCAAAATCTTTTTGTGGTGGGCGACGACGATCAGTCAATTTATAAATTCCGGGGCGCCGATATTCGCAATATCTTGGAGTTTGAGCGAGACTATCCCCGGGCTCGCACCATCAAGCTGGAGCAAAACTACCGTTCCACCCAAAACATCCTGGATGCTGCCAATGCCGTGATTGCCAACAATCCAGGGCGCAAGGGAAAACGGCTGTGGACCGATCGGGGTGAGGGGGAGCTGCTGCGCACCGCGCAACTGCCCGATGAGAGGCAGGAAGCCGGATATGTTGCCGATCAAATCCAGCGGATGGTCAGTGAAGAAGGTCGGTCTTATAAGGACTTTACGATTTTATATCGGACCCATGCTCAGTCCCGGACTCTGGAAGAAGAGTTTATGCGTCGGGGCCTGCCCTACACCATCGTGTCGGGGGTTAGATTCTACGAGCGGAAAGAGATCAAGGATCTCCTGGCCTACCTCAGACTAATTCACAACCCCAGCGACAATTACAGCTTTCAGCGCATCATCAATGTCCCCAAGCGGGGGATTGGGGATACCACCGTGGGACGCTTGGTCGATTACAGCGCCGCAGCGGGGATCAGTAACTTTGCCGCCCTGGACCATCTCGATGCCATCAACACCATTTCAACCTCCTTTGCCAACAAGCTGCGGCAGTTTCGGGATCTGATCAACTCCCTGCGCCAGCAGGCCGAGGTGATGACGGTAACCCAGTTAACGGAAAAGGTCCTGGAGGATACGGGGTACTTGCCGGAACTGCAAAGGGAGGGCACCGTAGATGCTGAGGGACGCATCGAGAACCTGAAGGAGTTTCTCTCGGTGACCAAGCAGTTTGAGGCGGAGAATGAGCCCGCGGATCTTGGGGCTTTGTTGGAGCATGTGGCGCTAGTTTCCGATGTCGACAATCTCGAAGAGGATGCCGACGCGGTGCGGATGATGACCTTCCACGGGGCAAAGGGACTGGAGTTTCCCGTTGTTTTCATGGTAGGAATGGAGGAGGGGGTCTTTCCCCACAGTCGGTCTCAGTGGGAGCCTGAAGAATTGGAGGAAGAAAGACGCCTCTGCTACGTGGGAATCACCAGAGCGATGGAGCGGTTGTTCTTAACCAGCGCTAAACAACGGACACTGTACGGCAATACCACCTTAAACTATCCCTCGCGCTTTCTGGAAGAGATTCCCGAGGAGTTGGTTGAGGTGGATCTAGACGGGAGCTTGTCCATGGGCTTCTCAACCCAGATAAGCAGCGGCAGCCGCCAGGGAGTTGGCGCTAACTGGGAGAGGGTGGCGCCGCCCAGGCCCCGGCGAAAGCGACCGGAGCCTGAGGCCGCTGAGTTTGCTCCTGGAGATAAAGTCAAACACGGCACCTTTGGCGTCGGGACCGTTGTCGCGGTCTCGGATTCCAAGGGAACGCCACTGTATACAATCGCCTTTCCCGATGTGGGGATCAAACAGATTCTGGCTGGCTACGTTCCTCTGCAGAGGGTGTGAGCCTTTGCCACCAATCCTTGAGGTCATGCCAGAGGGTTCGTCGCCGCATGCTCCGGGAGGCAACTAGGGGAACAGAGCCCAACTCTTTATCCCGCAGATAGGCCACCAGGACTCCTAACTCGTCGCCCTTCTTGATGGGCAAAGTGGTGGGCTCCAGCACCACTTTGGTATGTAGGTGTTC
>JAAYGB010000016.1 GCA_012727955.1 Bacillota bacterium | reverse complement strand
GGAGGAAGTGTGGGTATTGGGACCTGTTTCTGCGTCCTGTCATTGACTTTCTGAAGTTCTATGTACTGAAGGGTGGCGTGTTTGACGGGATTCCAGGATTGGTCTTTGCTGGGGTCCATGCCCATTATACTTTAATGAAATACGCTAAGCTCTATTGGTTGAAGCAGACGAAAGGAAATGGTTGACAGGAAAATCAAGGGTTGTGGCTAAATGTATGGTATAGGTAGGACTAGTGGAAATCTTCATTACTTATCAACTCACTATTAGGTATACATAGTGAGTTAGTCTGCCTGCCTGATGGAACGCAAAAACCGGAGGAAGGAATGATGTTTCACCGTGCAGTATCGTAAGTGTGGAAGTCTTGACTTTACCGTATCTGCTCTAGGCTATGGTTGCATGCGTCTGCCAATCATAGACGAAGACGCGGGTAAGATTAACGAGCCGGAAGCCATCGGACTGATTCGGCATGCAATTGACAACGGAGTTAATTACGTGGACACCGCCTATGGCTACCATCAGGAACAAAGTGAGATCTTAGTTGGTAAGGCTTTGCAGGACGGCTACCGAGACAAGGTGAAGCTGGCTACTAAGCTGCCGATGTGGTTAGTGAAGGAGCGGGAGGACTGTGACAGACTCCTTAACGAGCAGCTGGAGAAACTTCAGACCGACTGCATCGACTTCTACCTACTCCACGCTTTGAATCGGGAACGGTGGGAGCTAGCCAAGAGGCTAGGAATCCTAGAATGGCTGGATCAGGCGGTAGCCGACGGAAGGATCAAACACCGTGCCTTCTCCTTCCATGACTCATTGGATGTGTTTAAAGAGATCATCGACGGCTACGATTGGGATATGTGTCAGATTCAGCTAAACTACATGGATGAAGAGTATCAAGCTGGCGTCGAAGGTTTGAAATACGCCGGTGGCAAGGGTATTGCAGTGGTGATCATGGAGCCCCTGCGGGGCGGCAAGTTGGCGAAAAACGTTCCTGCCGAGGTCAAGGCTGCCTTCGATGCCTATGGCGCCGACCGTAGTCCTGCCAATTGGGCACTGCGGTGGCTGTGGAACTTCCCCGAGGTATCCACGGTGCTAAGTGGAATGGGTGCCATGGAGGAATTGGAGGACAATCTGGCCTCTGCCTCTGCCGAGGACGCCAAGCCCCTGGCAATGAGCGAGGCGGAGCTGAAGGTCATTGAAGAGGTCAAAAATATCTATCGGCAGCGGATTGCTGTAGACTGTACGGAATGCGAGTACTGTCAGCCTTGCCCCAACGATGTTAAGATTCCGAGGATTTTTGGCTTGTTCAACGAGTTATCCATGTATCAGGTGGAGGATCCCAAGCGCTGGTATAAAAACCTAGTGGAGGAAGGGACCGATGCCAGTAAGTGCATTGAGTGCGGCGAATGTGAATCCGTGTGCCCACAGAATCTGCCGATTATCGAGGATCTGAAACGGGCTCAGGAAGCACTCTCTGTCTAACTAATTGAACTTGAAACTAGATGGGGACTGTGGATATGACTGCAGGGCAGATCATATTCACAGTCCCTTTCTGTTCCCCCGATGAATCCCTTTGGTGATCAGGATTGTCCTGGATTTCATCGAGGAAATCCCTGGTAGATATTGAAATTGACAAGTAAGAGTGAAGGGAAGGAGAGAGTGTGCAAAATGGGAGCGGCATTGCGCCTTTTGGCAGTTGATCTGGGAGCATCGGGTGGGAGAGCCATTTTGGGAACCTTCGACGGAGAGAAACTTGTCCTTCAACCCCTTCACAAGTTTGCCAATGGTCCCCAAAGAGTGAGAGGACATATGTATTGGGACATCCTGCGGCTGTGGGCTGAGATCAAGGTCAGCCTGCAAAAGGCGGCCCGGGCAGGGATTGAACTTGATGCCCTGGGAATCGACACTTGGGGAGTGGACTACGGGCTGTTGGATAAGAACGGCCAGCTGTTGTCTAACCCTTACCATTACCGGGACAAGCGCACCGACGATGTGATGCCGAAGGTGTGGGAGCAGGTGACCAGGGAAGAAATCTATCGGCTCACCGGGATCCAGTTTATGCAATTTAACACCCTATTTCAGCTGTACGCAGACCTGCAATACCGGCCTTGGACGCTGGAGCAGGCTGAAACCCTGTTGTTTATCCCTGATCTACTGAATTACTTCCTCACTGGACAGAAAGCAAACGAGAAGACCATTGCCTCCACATCGCAGGTTCTAAATGCAACCTCCGGGACATGGGCAAGGGACCTATTGCAACGGTTAGGAATCAATGACACAATCCTGCAGGACATCGCGGAACCGGGACAGGCCCTGGGCACTGTCCTTCCTGAAGTGGCCGAGGAATGTGGCCTGAAGAGAGACCTGATGGTCATGGTGGTGGGAAGCCATGACACCGCATCGGCAGTGGCTGCTACACCCTTGGAAGCAGGGAAAACCGCTGCCTTTCTCAGCAGTGGGACGTGGTCGTTGTTGGGCATGGAGATTGCCGACCCGATTATCACACCGGATTCTTTGGCCGCCAACTTCACTAATGAAGCGGGTGTACAGGATACCATTCGGTTCTTGAAGAATATTAGTGGATTGTGGTTACTTCAGGAATGTCGCCGAATCTGGCAGCTGGAGGGTCAGGACCTATCCTATGATGAAATTGCCACCCAAGCAAAGCAAGCCCGAAGCTTCTTGTTTAGGGTGGATCCCGACGATCCGAGATTCCTCGGCCCAACGAATATGGTGGAGGAGATAGAGGCCTTCTGTCGGGAAACCGGTCAGCCAATTCCCACCGGTCCCGGCGAGATGGCTCGGGGAATCTATGAGAGCTTAGCCTTTAGCTATCGGGAGAATCTGGCAGTGTTGGAAAGGTTGACGGGTCAAAGCATTGATACTATCAATATGGTGGGTGGAGGCATCCAGGCTGAGCTGTTGTGTCAGATCACCGCGGATATTACCGGCAGAAGAGTGGTCACCGGTCCCGTCGAGGCCACCGCCATGGGCAACATGCTGGTGCAGCTCATCGGCCTGGGAGAGCTCGACAATCTGGAGCAGGGCCGAGAGCTCATTCGTCGCTCGGTGTCGATTCGGGAGTATCTGCCGGCTGCGAAGCAGCTTGACAGTTAATGGATTTATCAATGGCAACACTGATTAGGCGATAATCACATTTCAATTTTGAGGCGAGGGATTTGGACATGATTGCGGTAATGAGCTTCAACCTGAGGATGGACACGGAGAAGGATGGCACCAACAGCTGGCCCTTTCGGCGGGAGGCGGTAGTGGCCGTCATCAAGAAGTACAGTCCCGATATCTTGGGCATTCAGGAGGGGTTACCCCATCAGGTGGCCTATCTCGAGGAATTCCTCCCTGAGTATCAGCGGGTAGGTCGCGGCCGAGATGTCGATGGGGGAGAACATGTCGCATTGTATCTGAAGAAAGCCACCCTGGAGATAATTGAGCACGGTGATTTCTGGCTATCCGATACCCCCGATGTTCCCGGCAGCCGCCATTGGGGTAATAACTGTGTGAGAATGGTAACCTATGCTCGGGTTCGTCATTGTGCAAGCGGTAAGGAGCTCCTGGCAGTAAACACCCACTTAGATCACGAATCCTTGAATGCTCGGGAGAAGGGCGCGGTGGCCATTGACAGATTTGTGGAGGAATACGGACTACCGGCGGTACTTACCGGAGATATGAACGATACCCCCGACAGTTCACCGATTAGCTTCTTTGTCGGAGGCAACGGTCTCGAGGGTAGAACAGGCTCTTGGATCAATGCTGCCGCCGGCTTTCCCGATGGCGGAAAGGGAACTTTCCACGGATATGGGCGAGTGGAAGAACGCCAGGTGATTGACTATATCTTTACAACGGGGGAGTTACAGGCCAGTTCCTATCAAGTAATTGAGGACAGACCCGATGGGGTATATGTCAGTGATCACTACCCGATCTTCGCTCGGATAGAATGGAAGGAAAACTAGATGGCCAAGACCCGCTGCCTTCTGTACTGGTCAGCGGGTTGGTCCCTTATTCTGCGGTGTAGTGTGGCTGCCGTCATTGTCAGCCCAACAGCAATAGGCTCAAGGCCATGACGGCCATGCCGCCGATAACCCCATAGATTGCCAAGTGGGCGCGACCATACTCTCTAGCTGCCGGTAACAGTTCGTCCAAGGAGATGAACACCATAATTCCCGCCACCGAGGCAAAGAGGAGACCAAAGAGAGTATCGGTGAAAAAACGGGCTAGAAACACATATCCAACCAATGCCCCCAAGGGTTCCGAAAGTCCTGACAGAAAGGAGTACCCTGCGGCCTTTTTTCGGTTGCCAGTGGCATAAAAGATTGGGACTGCTACGGCGATTCCCTCAGGGATGTTGTGAATGGCAACTGCGATGGCGATGGCCACGCCGAGGCTAGGGTCCTTGAGGGCCGCGGTGAAGGTTGCCAGCCCTTCGGGAAAGTTATGAATGGCAATAGATATCGCGGCTAGAATCCCCATTCGCATCAGGGGATCATGTTTGGAATTGTTCTCGACAGGTGTGGCCTCTTCTTCCATTTCCTCAACGGTCCGGGGTTGGTGGGGGTTGCCATGTTCCGGGACAAACCGGTCGATCAGGGCAATTAGTGCCATCCCACCAAAAAACGCGGCAACGTTGACCCAACGCCCGACCACCGGTCCCAGTTCACTGATTAGTGCGGTCTCGGCCTTGACAAAGATTTCGATCATAGATACATAGATCATCACGCCGGCGGAAAAACCCAGCGCAACGGAGAGAAGAGCGGTATTAGTACGTTTGGTAAAAAAGGCCAAGGCACTGCCAATCCCCGTGGAGACACCGGCAAAGAGGGTAAGGGCAAAGGCAAGTAACGCATTATCTAGTTCCAAGGCAGCAGCCACCTCCAGGTTAGTAGTGTGGTATTTCCAATATTTTCTACCTCAAAATGCCGGGAGTTAAACCCCTAACGGCGTAGTGGGCAGGTAAATGCCAAGATGGTAAAGAAAACCTATTTATAGACGCACAGTGGGAAAATATGGGGTTGGAATGGCAATGGTCTTCATCCCCCCGGAGGCGCGTAGACACGGCAAGGTTTGGGTCTTTTACTCTCCGAGAGTTGTCGATAGAAGGGCAACGGGGACTAATATAAGTATATCGCAGGCGGGGAAAAGAAAGTCTAATAGAAATAGAAAGGTGAGCGCAGATGACAGAGAAGCCGACACCGTCTAACTTTATTCGGAACATCATGATTGAAGATCTCGAGTCCGGCAAACACGACCAGATCATTACCCGTTTTCCTCCAGAGCCCAACGGGTATCTTCACATCGGACATGCGAAGGCCTTGTCTGTAAACTTCGAGTTGGCAGATGAGTTTGGTGGCAAGACCTACTTACGCTTCGATGACACCAATCCCTTGAAGGAAGATCAAAAGTACGTAGAGGCGATCAAGGAAGATATTCAATGGCTTGGTTTTGAGTGGGATGCTCTATATTTTGCATCCGACTATTTCCATGAGATGTATGAACGGGCCAAGCTGTTGATCAGAAAGGGGAAAGCCTACGTCTGTGATCTCAGTCCCGATGAGATTCGGGAGTATCGCGGTACCCCAACGGAACCGGGCAAGGATAGTCCCTACCGAAACCGATCGGTGGAGGAAAACCTGGATCTTTTCGAGCGGATGAAGAAGGGCGAGTTTCCCGATGGGAGCCGAGTGCTCAGGGCGAAGATTGACATGAGTTCGCCGAATCTGAACATGCGAGATCCAGTACTGTACAGGATCCTCCACGCCACCCATCACAACACCGGCGATGAGTGGTGCATTTATCCGATGTACGACTATGCCCATCCTTTGGAGGATGCCATTGAGGGAATTACCCATTCTCTGTGCTCCTTGGAGTTTCAGGAGCATCGTCCCTTGTATGATTGGGTAGTTCAGGAATGCGAAATGGAAAGTGTTCCCCAGCAGATTGAGTTCGCCCGCCTGAACTTGACTAACACCGTCATGAGCAAGAGATACCTGCGGCAGCTAATCGAGGCTGGGGTAGTGGACGGATGGGATGATCCCCGTCTGCCCACTCTACGGGGATTGCGACGTAGAGGCTACACCCCCGAGGCCATTCGTGAGTTCTGCCGAGCTATTGGTCTGTCGAAGAACGAAAGCGTAGTCGACGTTCAGATGTTGGAGCATTTCGTGCGGGAGGATCTCAAGCTCAGGGTTCCACGAATGATGGCAGTCTTGCGCCCCCTGAAGGTAGTAATCACCAACTACCCCGAGGGTAAGGTGGAGATGTTAGAAATTGAGAACAATCGGGAGAACCCAGAGATGGGAACTCGCCAGATTCCCTTTTCCCGGGAGCTCTACATCGAGCAGGAGGACTTCATGGAAAATCCACCGAAGAAGTACTTCCGATTGTCGCCGGGTGCAGAAGTGCGGTTAATGCAGGCCTACATCATCAAGTGTGAAGAGGTCATCAAGGATGAGGCCGGCAATGTCGTTGAACTGCGCTGCACCTATGATCCCGAGACCAAGAGCGGTTCTGGCCAATCCACTCGCCGAGTGAAGGGAACGCTGCACTGGGTGGAAGCAAACAGTGCTGTGCCGGCACAGGTTCGATTGATTCAGTCCTTGTTGCTGGATGAATCCGAGGATGAGGAAGCTTCCGCGGAAGACTTCATGTCTCGAGTTAATCCCAACTCCATGGAAGTTTTGGAGGCCTTGGTGGAGCCGCAGCTGGGCGAGGCCAAACCCTACGATCGCTTCCAATTCATGCGCCAGGGATATTTCAGCGTCGATCCCAAGCTCAGTACCAGCGACAAACTGGTGTTTAATGAGATTGTTCCGCTAAAAAGCTCCTTTAAGCTATGAGGCAGCGACGATAAGCTGGGAGATACATCCAAAAAGAGAAAAGAGCCTTCGCTAACGGGCGCAGGCTCTTTTCCTTTTAGGGGTCAGGCTATTTCCGGTCTATCACTAACAGGGAGCGGGATAGACAGGCGGTAATCTTCTTGACCCGTTGGCGTTGCCGCCACCGAGCCAGGAACTTGAGCTTCATCGCTAGCACCTCTTTGCGTCAAGTTGTGAACTTGTCCTTCCAAGCCGCGGAATAATCACCAATGACTGGTATTTCAAGATATGCAACAGCTAAAGAAAAAAGAACGAACAAAATCGAAAAACCACGAAGGGTAAGCCTCGCTGCCCCTAGGCAGGAGGAGGCTCTGGCTGAAGCGAAGTTTGACTAGGCTTGTCACCAAGGGGAGAAGGGGAGTCTGTGCCAATTGATTAGCTTTGTTCACTGCAGTGATCTGCATCTGGGGTTTGCCCAGTACGGAGAAGAAACTCGGTTTGCCGACTTTGGGCGGGTCTTTGCCGATATTATTGATTACGCGATTTGCCACCAAGTAGACTATTTTCTCATTGCGGGAGACTTGTTTAATAAGCGAAACATTAACTCTCGCACCCTAAACCAAGCGATAACCTTGCTCCGGCGCCTGCGGGACGCGGGGATTTCGGTGATTGCCATCGAGGGAAACCACGATAAGGCTCCCTACGGTGAACAAGACTCATGGATGTGGTTTTTGAATCAGCAGGGATATTTGCATCTGCTCCAACCGGATTTTGTCGACGGTTGTCTGACCCTCACGCCCTACGATCATATCCGTGGTTCGGGTAGTGTGCTGGAGTTTCCGGGAATTCGGTTTGTTGGGTTGGGATATCAGGGCTCAATGATGCCCCGGCGGTTGCAGGAGCTAAGTGAGCAGCTGGAGGAGTTCCCGGGAATTACCGTTCTGCTGTTACATTCCGCCCTGGCCCGAATGATGCATTTGGGCGGGATTGCCTGGGAAGATATCGCGCCTTTGCGCTCCCGGGTGGATTATGTTGCTATGGGACATATTCATCGTCGCTACGAAGAGGATGGCTGGATATTCAACCCTGGGGCCCCGGAGTGCTGGGATTTGGGGGAAAGCCAGGCGGAAAAGGGATTTTACCATGTGATCTGGCCTGAGGAGAGCAAGGCAGCTCAGGTACGATTTATACCCAGCCGGAGAAGGCTGGCTAAGACCATCACCGTCGAGGTGGCTAGTTGTCAGTCGCCGGAAGAGGTCTATGAACGCTGCATAGGGGCAGCGGCGCAGCTGGCTCTGCCAGCGGAATCCGGGGCCATGCTCCGGTTAACTCTGCAGGGAAGCTTACCCTTTAACCCCTTGGCGCTCGATTTAGCCCATATTGAGTCCAAGGTACGGGCGCTGACTTGCTGCCTCGTGGTAGAGATTGAAAACAACTGTTGGGCAGAGCAGGTCAGCTTCAGCGGCAGTGAAGGCAGCCAATTGAGCCGAGAGGTTCTAGAGCGCCAGGTGCTGGCCGGTCTCTTTGCCCAGGATCCCCACCTCAAAGGTGCTCAGTCGACCTTGGTGGACTTGGCCCTGACCCTGAAGGAAGCAACGGCTAGCCAGGCCGATGATGCTGAATTGGCTAGAGCCATCGAGGAATTGGCCCAGCAATTGGTAGCGAAAGAGGAGGCAGGCCTAGTGGCGGTGCAGCAAGGCCAGGCGCAGACTGCCGCGGGGATCGAGGTGGAGGGGGAGAAGCAGGATTGAGAATTCTATCGGTGCGCTTGATCAACGTCAAGAGCTATGGGGATGAAACCATCACCTTTCAGCCCGGTGTTAACTTCATCTCCGGTGTGAATGGAGCCGGTAAGACAACGGTAATCGAAAGCATTGGCTTTGCGCTCTTTGACTATCTTCCATATTCCGCTCGGCAGTTTGTGCGAGAGGGGGCGCAAAGCGGTGAGATTCAGGTGGTCTTTGAGGCTAAGGATGAGCGGGTGTATCGGGTGATCCGCAAGTTTAGCCGCACCGCCAGAAGTGTCAAATGGGAAGTGTACGATGAGGAAACCAAGGCGGAGTTAAGTCAGTTGCATGGGGCGGCGGATGTATCTTTGTGGATCAAAGAGCACATCGGAATTGACCCCAGCGATGACCTAGGCAAGGTCTTTAGCCAGGTGATCGCGGTGGAGCAGGGACTCTTTTCTGCCCCTTTCTTGGAAACTCCAGCCAAGCGCCGGGATGTCTTTGAAGATATTCTCAAGGTAGAGGCCTATCGCCGGGCCTTTTCCCAAACCCTCTCACTAGTTCGGTATATCGAAGGGGAGATCAATGGGCTGCAGGCAGAGATCGCTGGTCTGGAGGAGACCGTCGCCCGGTTGCCCCAAGTGGAAGAGGAGTTGACTTTGGCTAAGGCAAGGCTGAAGGATGAAAGGGAGACCTTGGCCCGGCTGCAAAGGGAATTTGCAGGCCATAGGCAGGCAGAGACAAGACTGGCTCAACTGGAAACTGCCTTGCTGGCTAGGCGCGGTGAAAGGGAGCGGTTGCAGTCTACTATCGCCGGGCAAGAGAGGATGATAGCCAGTCTTGCCAAGCAAGCCGAGGAAGCCCATCGGGCTCGCCAGATAGTGGAGGCCAATTTGCCTGCCTTTCAAACCTATAAGCAGGCCTCGGATCGGCTGCAGCGGGTGGAAAGGGAGAAGGCCAAGCAAGAACAGGTGCAGCGGCGGTTGCAGGAAGTGAGAACCAGACAGGCTAGTTTGCAGGCCACCATCGAGACCGCCGAAAAGGACTGGATCCAGTCCCAAACTCAGCTTCAACAAGAAATCGAGGCAGCCACTAAGGCCTTAAGGACAGCGGATGAGAAGGCGACCGCCTTGGTGGAGGACGCCAAGCAGCTGGATAGTTGGCGCCAAGATCTGAGGGAGGCAGCGGTGCCCTTTCAACAGGCTGTGACCCTGATTGATACCTGGGAACGCTCTGCCTTTGAGGTATCTAGAGTTTTGTCCGATGCCGTCAATCGTTTGCGGCAGCTTGAAACTCGCAGGACCCAGCTGTTGGAGATTGTCAAGGGGCAAGGAGCACTAGAGACCGCCGAAAAGGAGCTGCAGTTAGAGGAAGTCTTAAGTGAGAAGGCCGCGGTTATAGCCAGCAGGCAAGCCCTCTTGCAGAATGCAGCCCACCTGCGGCAGGGGATTTGTCCCATTGTGCAGGATACCTGCCCCAGCAAGAAAGTAGCCGGTGATCTGAATCAGTTTCTGTCCCAACAGCTGGCTGAGTTTGAACAACAAATCGCGGAAATTGAGGTACGAGAGCGCCGAGAACGGGAAAAGCAGGACCGCTGGCAGCGGTTGCGAGAGGAAATTCAAGGTGCTCAGTTAGGCCTTACCGAGATCGAAGGGGAGCACGTCCGCTGTCATCAAGCTCTGCAGGCGGCGGCCCAGACCGCGGCCCAGTTTCCGGTTAAGACCCTCCGTGCATTGCTGGCAGCTGGCCAGAAGGTAAAGGGGTCAGCTGGAGATATTCTTTCAGCCGCAGGCAGCTGGATGAAAGAAAGACCCTGGGCAAGTGAGGAGGTAACCTGCCCACAGGTCGGCAACACCGACGTCCCAAGGGTGCTGTCAGGGGAAGCCCCGTCCCAGGAAGGGGAGGCAATCATCCACTGGCTTACTCAGTGGATGGGCCAATGGGAAGTAACGGCTGCCGGGGTGAAGGCCTGGGCCCAAGGGGCGGTGTCGGATCTTGAAGGGGTGCAGGCCTGGTTTGACCAATGCCTGCAGACCTTGAGTCTGCAGCGCAAAGAGGTACAGACCCAGGCAAAGACCGCCCAGGAGCAGCTGCGCCATTGTCAAGTGCGCCAGAAGAGTTTAGCCACCCGGAGGCAGGAGATAGAGAACTGGCGCCGTCAGTTACAGGACAGTGAGGCCAAGGCGATTGAGTTGACTCAGGCTTTGCAGCAATGGCAGGATCTAGACCAGCAACTGGCTCAGCTGCGATCCGCCTTGCAGACAACCCAAGCCGGTTACGAAGCCTATAGCGCCCATCTCCAGGCGGCACAGAAACTAGAGGGAATCACCGAGGAGCTGCGTCAGCTCCAGGCAGAGATGGAGGCTAATCAGCAGCATCTGAAGACTTTGCAAGGTGAAATTGCGCAGCTGGAAAAGGAGTATGACCCTAAGGTCCATGCTGAGGTGAAGGCGCAACTGCAGGAAGTCTATGGACAGGCCCAGTCCGTTGGGGTGAGCATCAAACATCTGGCCGATGACGTTGAGCGGTTGACCCAAGCACGCAAGGAACTGCAGGAAAAAGAGGAGGCGCTGGCAATCGTCCGGCGCAACCTACGGGTGAAGGAAAAGACCAGGGAGTTGGCTGTCAGTATCCGGCAGGTTCTTCGGGAGGCAGCGGATCCCATCGCTCAAGTTTACCGAGCCCACTTATCGGATTTGGCCAACCAAATTTTTCGGCAAATCACCAATGAGAATGTCCGCTTGGATTGGGCCGAGGAATACGATATTCAGTTGACAGACATGTTCCAGGGTAGGGAGCGGGTGAGAGTCTTCAAGCAATTGTCCGGCGGTGAACAGATGGCGGCAGCGCTAGCCGTCCGTCTGGCTTTGATGCAGGTTCTGTCCGACGTCAAGATTGGTTTTTTTGACGAACCTACCACCAATCTTGATGAAGAAAGACGCCACAGTTTGGCCCAGGCCATCGGAGAGTGTACCAAAGGATTCAATCAGTTGTTTGTGATCAGTCATGATGACGCCTTTGATGCCTTGGCCCAAAATACTATCACCGTTCATAAGGATCGGGGTGAGGGAGCGAAGGCCCAGCAATAGGGAGCTTGCTCCCTCATATTGCCGCCCCAAGAAAAAAGCTGCTCTTGGGCTTGTGGGCTAGGATTACGGGCATCGATACAGAAGTATTATAGGAGTGCGATGAAGACAACAGATTATGTATATATGGAGTGAACTTGATGGCGCAAAGAAAGACGGGACAGATCGTATCCCTAGAACCGACGGGGCATGTATTGGTGCAAATCTACCGTCAGGGGGGTTGTGGGGGTAACTGCGCCCACGGCCAAATCTTTGGACCGACCAACAGTGAGTTGACTTTGACAGCCACCAATGATATTAACGCTGCCGTGGGGGACTGGGTGGATATTGAGTACGACAGTAGTCTAGCTCTCAAGGCAGCCTTTGGCATCTACCTCTTTCCCTTGTTGGCGGGTCTGGCAGCCTATCTGATTAGTAATAGTCTGCTGGCTGCCGATAGCTCCTGGTGGGCTTATATCATCGCTGGCTTTGTCATTGCTGTCTCCTTTAACTACTGTACGAAATACTTTGGGGCACAGGACTACACCTACTCTGTGGTGGCCTACGCTGATGCCCAGGAATTGACCATTGCTCCAGGATGTCAGGGATGCCAATTTGTCCACGAGAAATAAGGTCAAGCCGGACCTGCTGCCGGGAGTGCCTGGGCCATAGCTGAGCTAGAAGGGAGCTGTTTCGGATGTACCGAGACAGCTCTTGCTATAATATACCTAGATGAGGTGGAGGTTTGGAGATGGAGTTCAATTTCGACCAGGTTATTGAACGCGTTGGAACTCGGTGCGT
The DNA here is from genome assembly GCA_012727955.1 of Bacillota bacterium. Classification (NCBI taxonomy): domain Bacteria; kingdom Bacillati; phylum Bacillota; species Bacillota bacterium. The sequence continues at coordinate 49,827 of JAAYGB010000016.1, read as the reverse complement.
CAAGTGGGATTCTCCTCGGCAGCTTTACGGACGGGAGGACCTGATCCCCCTATCGGTAGCTGACATGGATTTTGTGGCGCCACCGGAAGTGACCCGGGCGCTGCTCAAGAGAATCCAACATCCAGTCTACGGGTATTCACTGGCGCCGACAGAGGCGATTGCTGCCCTGGTGGACTGGATCTGGAAAAGACATCAGTGGAAGGTTGAAGCCGAGTGGGTGCAGCTCTTGGGCGGTGTCGTGGATGGACTAGCCTTAGCCGTTATGGCCTTTACCAACCCCGGAGACAAGGTCATTGTCCAATCCCCGGTGTACAGGCCCTTTTACCAGGCGATTACCACTAACGGCTGTCATGTGGTGACCAATCCCCTCAAACTCGAGGCGGGTCGCTACGTGATGGACTTGGAGGACCTGGAGAAAAAGATTGACGGAAGAACCAAATTGCTGTTTCTCTGCAACCCCCACAATCCCGGCGGTCGGGTCTGGACCAAGAGGGAACTGGAAGCCTTGGCCCAGCTGTGTGCAAAGCATGGAGTAATTATTGTGTCCGACGACATTCATTCCGATTTTGTCTACACAGGTCATAGCTACACTCCCATTGCCTCCTTGTCCGAGGAAATCTCGCAGTTTACCGTCACCTGTATGGCGCCCAGTAAGACCTTTAACCTTGCCGGCCTGTCGACGGCAGCGGTAATTATTGAAAACCCAAAGCTTCGACAGACCTTTGCCAATAGGATGGAAGCCGTTGGCGCGCCCACCAATCTCTTTGGCATTGTGGCCATGGAGGCGGCCTATCGCCATGGCGAGCCTTGGCTGGAGGCATTGCTGAAGTATCTACAGGAAAACCGAGATTTCGTCGCAGCTTACATAGAAGAGTACATCCCTGGGATCAAGGTCATGCAGCCCGAGGGAACCTACTTAAGTTGGCTGGAGTGCAGTCAATTGAGCTTGGCCCCGGATAAACTTCATCGTTATTTTGTCGAGGAGGCCGGTGTGGTATTGAATGATGGTCAGTACTTTGGGCCCGGCGGGGATAATTACCTGCGACTTAACTTTGCTTGCCCCCGTCCGATCCTGCAGGAAGCTTTGGAGAGAATGGCAGCAGCGGCAAAGAAAGTGGACAATCAACAAGGAGACTGACCAAGACTGTCTAAATTAGACAATGGTTGCAACAACGTTACAGTCAAATGCAGTCCGAAGCTACTTAATACATCAAGGAGTTGATCAGTTGTGAGCAACAAGTACCGGGTGGGGGTAATAGGATTTGCCCACATGCACGTTAACGGGTTAATTGATTCCTTTGCCAAGAGGGATGACGTAGAATGGGTGGCCTGTGCCGATACAGTGCCCCTAGTTCCTTCATTGTCCGTTGAGCCGGGCACTCGTCGCGCTAACCTGGAGCGGGCCCTGGAGGACACCGGAATTCCCAAGGCCTATGACGACTACCGGGAGATGTTGGAAAAGGAAGAGTTTGATATCATCATTTTCTGTCCCGAGAACGCGCGGCACGGGGAAGTTGCCGAGGCCATCGCTGCCAAGGGGATCCACATGTTGACGGAAAAACCCATGGCTGCTAGTTTGTCTGAGGCGCTGCGGATGGTTCGCGCCGCTAAGAATGCTGGCGTCAAATTGGTGGTCAACTGGCCCGCTACCTGGTGGCCGGCAGTTCGCAAAGCGAAGGAATTAATCGACGCTGGCGAGATCGGCACCGTTTGGGAGGTCAAGTGGCGTAATGGCCCCTCCATGGGACCCCTGTCCTACGGTCAGCAGGTCACCGACGAGGAGAAGGGCGCCGAGTGGTGGCATCAACGCAAGCCCGGTGGTGGAGCACTTTTGGACTACTGCTGCTATGGTGCTTGCTTGTCCAGCTGGTTCCTAGGTGAGCGGGCAGTGGCGGCCACTGGTATTCGGGCTAATCTGCTCTCCCACTATGGCGATGCCGATGATAATGCAGTCATCACCGCACGTTTTTCTCGGGCCATCGCGATCCTGGAGGGTACCTGGACCACCTTCCATACCGGAATTCCAACAGGACCCATCATCTATGGTGAAAAGGGTACCTTAGTTATCGATGGTGGCAATCGGCTCTTGGTTTACACTGAGCGAGGCAGCAAGGAGCCCACACAAGTATTCGAAGATATGACCCTACCGGAGGGCCGGGCTGACATTGCCGAGGAAATGCTTCACCACTTGAGGACCGGTGAGCCCTTGCATCCTACCTTGGATCTGCCCCTTAACCTCGATGCCATGGCTCTGTTGGATGCGGGAATTCGCTCCGCAGATTCTGGAAAGGTCGAGTTGGTTAACGACATCAATTGGTGCATTGGCTAACTGCTAAGGAAGGCGATAAGTACGGGCAAAGGAGGGCCTGAGGATGGTTAAGTTAGGCTTGGTGCATTACAACTTTCCCGGTGACTTGGAGACATTCTTGACCTATGCCTCTGAGACTGGGTTTGAGTACACGGAACTGATGGCCTCAGATATTTGGGCCGGGGATGCATCCTATGCCGAGGCGGAGGCTCAAGCCCGTCGAGTCAAGGAAATGCTGGCGGAACGAGGGATGAGGTGTTCCGCCCTTGCCGCCCAAAACGATTTCCTCGTTACCAGCCCAGAGGAGATGACCCGCCAAGTAGAGCGGATGGAGCAAGTGGGGGCTTTAGCTTCGCTTCTCGAGGTGAAGATCCTGCGGGTCGACGGTGGTTGGCCCAAGGAAGGCGTTGAGGAATCCCAGTGGTTTGATCTGATGCTGGAGGGATTTTCTCGGAGTTTGCCGGCGGCCGAGAGGCAGGGCTTGCTCATGGCTTTGGATAACCATGGTTTGGTTACCAATGACGCGGACTTGCAGGTCAGGCTCTTTCAAGAGCTGGGCAGCGACAGTATCGGTGCCAACTTGGATACAATGAACTATCGCTGGGCTGGTCACTCCTTAGACAAGGTTAATGAGTTCTATGCCACCATCGCTCCCTACGTGCTGCACTGTCACTTAAAAGACGGACGGGGCAGTTTAGCAGACTACGTGGGCACTGCCCTCGGTGAAGGTGAAATAGACCTTCACTGGGCCGTCAAGTGTCTGCAGGATGTTGGGTATGATGGGGTTTGGTGTGTGGAGTATGAAGGTAAGACCGACTCCGCGGAAGGGTACCGCAAGGGCCTGGAGTGGGTCCGGCAGCACATCAAGTAGGCTTGAGAGCTTAACGTCCCCTCAAATCCAATGGGGACTTTGGTTGGTGGAGCACGAAGGGGGCCCATTCCTTCGTGCTCTCTCCGTTTGTGCAATCTGAAGGAACTAGCACTTCCCCGCAAGAATCCATGGTCCTGCAGACAATTAGGTAGGTGCTTAAGTCGAGGCACCGTCGGAAGTCTAGTCCTGTAAAGGCGGGATGAAGTTGAAGTATTTTCGGCGCTTAATTGCTCGGAAGAGGTTTTGGGTAATCCTCTCCCTAATTTTAGTGATCTACCTCATCAATGCTTCTTGGTTGGTGAGAACGGGGGACAAGAAGCCCTTCCTGTTGGCCCATCGGGGACTGGCGCAGACCTTTCCCATGGCTGGTATTACCAATGAAACTTGTACTGCCAAAGGCATCTATCCACCGGAGCATCCGTACCTGGAAAATACTATTGCATCTATGCAAGCAGCCTTTGACCATGGTGCAGACATCGTCGAGCTTGATATCCAGCTGACAGCGGACAATGAGTTTGCAGTGTTTCACGACTGGACCTTGGAGTGTCGAACCGATGGTCAGGGGGTTACCCGGGAGCACACTCTGGCGGAGCTGAAGGAGTTAGACATTGGCTACGGCTATACTGCCGATGGAGGCCAAACCTACCCCTTTCGAGGAAAGGGCGTGGGGCTGCTTCCTTCCTTGTCAGAGGTTCTAGATGCCTTCCCCGATCGGCAGTTGCTGCTTAACATTAAGAGCAATGATCCGGAGGAAGGAGCTAGATTGGCAGAGTTCTTGCTTCAACTGCCCTCGGAGCGGTTGGAAACTTTGGCGGTCTATGGTGGCGATGAACCCATTGCCGCTCTCAAAGAGGCGATACCCCAGCTGCGGGTGATGTCCATGGCCACGCTAAAGCGGGCTTTGTTATCATATCTGGCCGTTGGGTGGAGTGGGTATGTTCCCGCCGCGATGAGAAATACCCAACTGCACATTCCTGAGAAATTTGCGCCCTTTCTTTGGGGCTGGCCCCATCGGTTTCTTCAGCGGATGGAGGCCGTCGATACTCGAATAATTCTGGTGGCCGGGAGCGGTAAATTCTCGGAAGGCTTTGATAGTGCCGAGGATCTGGCCCGGATTCCCAAGGGTTATAGCGGAGGAATTTGGACTAACCGCATTGATAGGCTGGCTCCCTTGGTGAAATAGCAAGCAAGGATGTCTCCCGGTTCTGGGATGGAAAGGATTAGGGGTGGAGGGCTGGTATGCGCAATCTGAAATTGATCATCGAATACGATGGCGGAAGATATTTGGGGTGGCAGCGCCAGAACAAAACGGAGCGAACTATCCAGGGGAAAATAGAAGCTGTCCTGTCGAGAATGGTGGGAGTCCCGGTTGAGGTCGTTGGCTCGGGACGCACCGACGCTGGAGTCCATGCCCTGGGTCAGGTGGCCAATTGCCGGCTGGACACCGATTGGACCTTGGAGGAGATCCAGGAATATCTCAATCACTACTTGCCCGAGGATATCGTAGTGAAGGAGTTAGAAGAGGCTGAGGACCGGTTTCACGCACGCCACAACGCCCAGGGTCGCAGGTATGTTTACCGCATCTGGAATCACCGGGTGCCATCGGCTCTCGAGCGGCGCTATAGCTACCACGTGCCTCAACGCCTTGACCTTGATTCAATGCGCCAGGCTGCCGCCAAGCTGGTGGGAACCCATGACTTTATCGCCTTTTCCTCCCTAAAAAAGCGGAGAAAGTCCACAATTCGCCACATTGACCGCGTTGACATTGAACGGGAGGGCCCTTGGGTGACAATCAGCATTGTTGGTAACGGGTTCTTACGCCACATGGTAAGGATTATCGTAGGTACCTTGCTGGAGGTGGGGTTGGGCAAGGAGCCTCCCGAGTATGTCGACGAAATCTTTCTCGCGGGACATAGGCGGGAGGCGGGGTTTACCGTACCGCCGCAAGGGCTATTTCTGGCGGAAGTCTACTATCATGATCAGCTAGAGAAGGGATAGGCGTCACGAAGGGGATGTCAGGTCCCTTGCAAGCTATCTCCAGAGAAAGCGAATATCGTCGCCGTCAACTATTGGAGTGACAAATCCAGCAATCTCCCCGTTTACCTGGATGGTCAAGGTGCCGTTCTTGCGCCGCTGCTCCGCGGGATTGTGATGGGGGAAGATGTCACTGACGATAAAACGATGTTTCCGCTGCGAGGTCTTGGCCTCCAAGATCAAGGGGGTACCGTTGACGGTAACGGTGATGGAATGCAGCTGCTTTTGTGGTTCCGACTTCCTCTCCCTTTCCCTTGGCGCCTCGATGAGAATCTCTTCGCCATTTTGCAACCTCGTTGAGGGACCCGCGGGTCTGCCATTGACCAGCACTTGAGCATCGGGCTGCAACGCAGGCTCCTCTCGTAATAGATCGGCGACGGTGACTTCCCGTGGGGAGCCGTTAATGGGCTCGGAGATCTCCAGGTGATCCCCTGAAGCGACGGGATCCTGTAGACTGCACTCGATGCCATTCTTGGTGATTTGGGCTGGCTGTCCCATACTGCCGGGAAAGACCCGTTTCTTGCCATTGATGGTCACCGTTAAGGATTCCCCGGGGATTCCCAACAGTCGCGTCAGGCTGATTCCAGCGCCGATGACGGCATCCTTCACAGTACGAGTAGCGCTTTTTAGTAACTTGTACTCTTGGCGGCCATTAATGGTGAGATCAAGAAAGGGCGAAGCATTCTCACTGCTGGCCAGCAGGGCAATGCCCAAGGGGGTAACGGAGGCGGGACCAAAGAGCTCTTCTTCGCATCCCGCAATCTTCGACACCCCGGTGCGGTCTCGAAGGGCCACGCGATTTTCGGGCAGGCCCAGGTGCTTGGCCAGCTGCTTCGTTAACCCGGGGGTGAGTGATCCTCCACCGACACACATCACCGCTTGGGGACAGGTGTCATGGTTGAGCCTCAGGATTTCCTGGGCCAGTTGCTCCGCCAATTGGTTCACCACTGGGGCAATTTCTCGGCAGAGCTCCGTGGCCGGTAGGGAATGGGTTAGCCCGAGGACATCGACAAACTCAATTACCTCTGTCGCTACCAGCTGCCTTTTTACCCGCTCCGCTTCGGGAAAATCCAGGAGGTATCGCTCCATAATCAGGGAGGTAATTTCATCGCCTGCCGCAGTGACCATTCCATAGGCGACGATGGACTTATTTTTGGTGATGGCGATGTCCGAGGTACCGGCACCGACGTCCACCAAGGCCAAGTTCAGGGCCCGCATACTGGGGGGAATGGCGACGTGCAAGGCAGCGATGGGTTCCAGAGTCAAGGAGCTCATCTTTAGGCCGGCAGCGGCTAAGGACGCCGATAGGGAGTCCACCACCACTCGGGGCAGAAAGGTGGCGATCACCTCGACACCGATTCGGTTCCCCCGCTGGCCAACTAGGGACGCAATGCGATCTCCGTCAAGCTCATATTTGGTGACGGAGTAGGCAACAAACATATAGGGGTTGGGGCCGACGGTAAAGGAGGTCCGATTTTGTTGCCGCAGTTGGTTTCTGGCGTCCATCACTGCTTCCATTTCAAGACTGTGGATCAGTTCTTGATCAATGGGATCCAGCGGTGATACCTCCAAAGAAGCCGTTCCTAACTGCGTACGCAGGGCTCTACCGGCAGCTGCTACGGCGGCGGAGGTGAGCTTGAGGCCCCTTTGGTTCTCAATCTTCTGCGTAACCTCTTTGATTACGTTGCTGACCCCGGAAATGTCGTGGATTTGACCATCTTCCATGGAACCTACGCCTTGCTCAAGCACTACGGCATCGACAATCTCCGGTGCTTCAGCGGCGTTGCCTAGGAGAATTCCTGCCACTTTCCGAGTCCCGATATCCAAAGCGTAGATGTAGTTGGTGTCACGTCCATTCATTTCCCTTCACACCTCCCAGGGTAAGCCTGTCCTGCATATTTCTTCCACACAAGGGGGGATTGGCCCTGCCAAGAAGTTAGGTGATCACCTGGGGCATGAAGGTATTTGCCATTGCGGTCCTTTTTTAATCAGGATTGTAGGTTCGGGCTCCAAGGAGAACAAGAGCTAGGGATAGATGATTGGCCCTAGGCCGTGTGCCTCGAATTCATCCTTAAGACCAAAGTACTCATGGAACTTGTGATGAGGCGGAAAATCCGGTATACTAAGGGTGCAGCAGGGAGATATTGTTCTTTGCTGGGCTTTACAGCCATTTCCGAAGGGATTCTTGAAAGGAGACGAACATGCGAATTCAGACTGCGACCGATAACCTAGTTACATGCTAAGGTGAGACTGACAGGTTGCCGTCTATCTACGCGCATGCGGTTCTCGCGAAGGGGCGGGAAAACCCTCCTTCGAACTATTGACAACTGCTAATTTTTTCGTGGGCTTTGCCCGTTGGTGGCGCGGTGACTGGCGTTAGTCAGCGCGCTTTTTGTGTTTGTCGTTACCGGCAGGACGGCTCTGTCTCAATCGGTATGTCTCACCCCCAATTTGTCTGAAGGGGGATTTTTTGTGTCCAGACCATTAGTGCAAATTACCGGCTTATCCAAGGATTTTGGCTACCATCAGATTTTTACCAATGTAGATTGGCTCATTAGAGAAGGGGAGAAGATTGGATTTGTCGGTGCCAATGGCGTCGGCAAGAGCACAGTGCTCAAAATTATCGCTGGAGAAGATACACCCTCTAAAGGGTCTATCATCTATTACCAAGATTTGCTGCAGATTGAATACGTTCCCCAAAACCCGGTTTTTCCCGGTGAGCTAACACCGCAGCAATTACTGACTCACCGCTGTGAGAGGCTGGGTGCGGCGGCACAGGCTGGGGTCCTAGAAACCCTAAGTCGTTTTGGCTTTGCTGAGAGTGAAAAGGCTCTTTTGATCGCCAATCTCAGCGGCGGACAAAGAACCAGGCTGAGCCTGGCTCAAGCGTGGTTGTCCTGTCCTGGACTCCTGTTGCTTGACGAGCCCACCAATCACTTGGATCAGGAGGGACTAGCCTGGCTGGAGGGATTTGTCAAGGACTACCCCGGTACAGTGGTAGTAGTCTCCCATGACCGCTACTTTCTAGATCAGGTAGTTGACAGAATCGTGGAGTTAACCCCTAAGGGTGCCAAGGAGTTTGTCGGAACCTACAGTGATTACCGCCAGGCAAAGGCAGCTGCCTATCAGCAGCAGTTGGCCAGATACGAGGCGGCGCAAAAGGAAGTTAAGCGGATTGAGGCCGCCATCTCGCGGCAGATGGAATGGGCTGATCGGGCTCACCGTGATTCCCGGAAAAAAGGCGAGGGTCGGATGGGAGTCAAGGAATACTATCGCAAGAAGGCCAAGGGGATGGCCCGGAGGGCAAAATCTACCATCAAGAGGCTGGAAGCGATGAAGGAGACCCAAGTGGAGAAGCCCCAAAGAGAAAGGTCCATTGCTGCACTGAATTTTCAAGAGAGTGCCGGGGGCAGAAGAATGATCCTGGGCAGAGGGTTGGCAAAGTCCTTTGCCAAGGAATTGTTCACCGCCAGCGACTTCACTATCCTGCGGGGGGACAAGGTAGGCGTGGTTGGCGCCAACGGCGCCGGTAAGACTACCCTGGCTAAGATGATTCTAGGAGAAGAACAGCAGACCGAGGGAGAGTTGTGGGTGTCGCCGGGGGCTCACATCGGGTACTTGGACCAGGAACTGGAGACCCTCGATCCCACGGCTACCATTCTGGAAGGGGTGCTGGAGGTGTTTCCCCAGCAGACTCCGGAGACTATCACTTGGGTAAGAACGATGCTGGCTGGATTCCTGTTTGCTGCGCAGGATCTGGAAAAATCCATCGCGATCTTAAGTACCGGAGAGAGGAAACGGGTGGCGCTGCTGCGCTTGCTGCTGTCGGAGTATAACCTCCTCATCCTCGATGAACCAACGGAGCACCTGGATTTACCTTCACGGGAAAGGCTCGAGGATGCCCTGGTGGACTACTCCGGAACCTTAGTGTTGATCTCCCATGATCGCTATCTGCTCCGCCGAGTTGCCACCAAGATCCTAGCCATCGAGAGCGGCAGGATCCATACCTATGATCAAGGATTTGAGCAGTACCATGCCAGCCGGAACAGGACAGAGGAGCCAAAGGGTAATGGCGGTGAGTCGGATCCTGAGATCTCTGTCGAGGAGAGGCTGTTGTGGCAGAACCGCCTGGCAACCCTGAATTCTCAGTTGGCCTTTATGGATAGGGCAGATCCGGAGTATTCGCAGCTGGAGGCAGAATTTCTGGAGCTATCGAGGAAGCTGAGAAAAGGGTAAGAACAGGAAGGGAAGCCCAAGGGGGTTGCCCGGCAAGATTAGGTTAATTCCTTGCTGGGCAACCCTTTAGATTCTCTTAGAGGATGGGAAGGGGGTTTTGCCGGTGACATTCCTCCATCACTGCGATTTGCTGCCGTACTTCCTGGGGTGTGATCTCCAAGGGGACATTTTCCGTCAGGGTTTTGTACAACATCTCGTAGAAGGATTGGGCCATGGTATGGAATAGGTCTCGTTGTTGCTCCTGGGGAACATCCCAGCAATCTTCATGCAAGATCAATTCCTCTCGGCAATATGCCGGGGTGCCATCGGGTTTGGAGATGGGCTCCCGAATAAGGCGCTGTTCCGGCGCTTCTGAGGGTAGGTAATATTTCCACTCTAAGTGAGTAGTGGTGCCCTTGAGCCCACCATAGGTTCCCTGCACATTATAGGTGAAGCTGGGGTAGGCACAGCAGGAGGAGATCTCGACGTCGATGGTGGGCCGGCCATGACCGTGAAGCAGGAGCTTGACATAATCCTCGGCATCACCGAAGGTGTTGGCCCGATCCATAATACAGGTCACCTGTGGCATGATGTCGGTTCCAAAGAGCTGCAGAGCCTGATCGACGGGGTGGGGACCGGTGTTGAGCAGATTGCCACCGTTATACTCCTGGAGGGTTTGCCAGTCCCAGCGGCGGGCAAAGCCGTTGTAGGCAATACTAATCTGGACGATTCTACCCAAGACCCCGGAATCGATTACTTCCCTTAGCTTTCGAAAGGCAGGGGCATAGCGAGACTGTTGAAAGATCGCCAAGATTTTGTCGTTTTCTTGGGCGGCGGCAATTAGTGTATCGACCTCTGCCGCCCTTCGAGCTAGGGGTTTTTCACACAGGACATGGTATCCGTGGTTGAGACAGTCGAGGGTAATGGGAACATGCATGTGGCTATAGCTGGCGTTGATGATCAGATCGATGTCGTCCCGCTGGAAAAGCTCTCTGTAGTCAGCGTAGACGTCACATCCCAGTTCCTCTTTAGCCCGAATTCGCCGTTCCTCGAGGAGGTCGACTACAGCGACAACCTGGTATTTGTCCGGCATTTTTCCCAGGGAATAGGCATGGATATCCCGTCCGCTGCGTCCTTGCCCAATGATCGCCACCCTTTGTACCATGGTAACCACCTCTCAATTGATCAATCTGAATCCTAATACATGGTTACCCACGGAAGGGAAGATACCTTTGCAAATCCGCTGACCCTTCTAGCGAAAAACAAAGGGGACAGCAGCTCGCTAGGCCGCTGTCCCGGATCCAATCTAAATTCAACCTATGGTATAGCTACACAGGCACCTGTCTCTGCCTCCGATGGCTGAATCGCTTCTCTAGGATGCTTTGGATCCTGCGGGCGCCGATGGCCACACTGGAAGTTCCGTAGAACACTAAAGAGGGGCTGGAGACACCCAACAGCAAAAAAGCTAGGGGAGCGGCAATACAGGCCACCAAGGCACTACGATCATGGTCCTTGATCAGTAGGAAGGATAGGCCCCAAATCAGGACGGCAATAATTGTTCCCGAGAAATTCCTGGTAGCCAAACTACCACCGATGAAGGTAGCTAAGCCTCCACCGCCCTTGAATTTGAGCCAAATGGGCCAATTGTGACCGACGATGGCCACCGCAGGCATTAGGGCTCGCACCCAGCGAATGGGGCACAGATCGGCAAGTAGCCCAACGGCTACCCCTTTGCCAACGTCGCCAATCATGGTCAGCAATCCAGGCAACCAGCCAACATTGAGCATTACGTTAGTGGTGCCAACGTTTTGGGAAGCGATCCGGCGAATGTCGGAGCCGGAGCTCAGTTTAGTGAACACATATGCGAAGGGAATTGAGCCTACTAAATAGCTAAGCAATAGATAGTAGAGAGCCATCCCTTTCCCCCTCTCACTCAGCCGAGAGTCGACTGCCTGCAAAGTACTTGTCAGCCAGGCAACAGGGAATTGCCTTGTCCACGTTGAAAAATAGAAGGACTCGAGGACATTGTGTAGGCATATTCTCCTGCTATAATAATTCGGCATTGAGTGAAGGGGTTCCTCCTAAGGGCCAAATGACGCAGAAGGACTGATGGACGAGTGCAACTGGGAATAGACGTAGGTGGCTCTTTGACTAAGGTTGTTTTGGTAGATGAAAGGGATAATCAGTACTTTACCTTTGAACCGCAGCAAGACGAGGGTCTGGATCAGCTGCTGGAGCAGTATCCCAACACGCCTATTTGCGCCACAGGCTGCGGCGCACCGCTACTTCAAGCTAAGTACCCCGACAGGGTAACTATCACCGATGAACTGGTGAGCTTCTGCACCGGTTCTCGCTACTATGCTGGTCAGCTGGCTTGGAAGCAGCCCTATATCCTGACCAGTCTTGGGACCGGCACATCCATTTTCTTGGTCTCTGATGAGGGAAGTCATCGAGTTACCGGCACAGCGGTGGGCGGCGGAACCATCACTGGTCTGGCCTCCTTACTCCTTGGAACCAGGGATTTTGCCCAAGTTGTGGAGATGGCCAGGAGGGGAGACCGGCGCCGGGTGGACTTGATGGTGTCAGACTTGTATCCCGACGCGCAGGATTCGCCGGTACTAAGCTCCCTGACCGCGGCTAATTTCGGTAACACAGCAATTGCTGCCGCAACACCGCCAGACCTTGCCGCGGCAATCCTGCAGCTTGTAATGGAGACGGTGTCCCTGTTGTCAATCCAAGCAGCCAAGACCTGTGGCACTGAACATATACTTATCGCCGGATCTCCTACAAAGAATCCGCTGATCAAGGATGGACTAGTGGGAGTGGGGCGGCAACTGGGGCACGACTTCACTATCCTCGACCATGGCCCCTATTTCGGAGCCATGGGTGCAATCCTGTTGTGTAACCAGCCCCAGGACAGGCTGTGAGCCTACCTTGGGCTATCTGTCGCCAAAAACTTCCTGAGCGATTCTTCGACCCGTTGGCGTAGCGGCCAGTCCACCTTCTGCCGTTTCCCGCAGAGCCGCGGACATTAATTGGCCCACGGAGCCCATGGCATCGATGACTTCATCAACGGGGATAACACTGGTAATGCCGGCTAGGGCTAGATCCGTTGCCACCAAAGCGTTGGCAACACCGATGGTGTTGCGTTTGATACAGGGAGCCTCTACCAGGCCGGCTACTGGATCACAGACTGAGCCCAGGATGTTCTTCAAGGCGATGGCACAGGCATGTCCCGCTTGGGTTGGGGTTCCACCCATCATTTCCACCAATGCCGCTGCGGCCATGGCAGCGGCACTGCCGCATTCAGCCTGGCATCCGCCTTCCGCGCCGGAAATAGTGGCTCGGGAGGCGATGACCATGCCAATTCCTCCCGCGGTAAACAGGCCCATTACTCCTTTTTCTAGCGGCAAATCCTGCTCCTCAAGGATAGTCAAGATGGACGCGGGTAGAATGCCGCAGGCTCCGGCGGTGGGCGAAGCGACAATTCGCCCCATACAGGCGTTAACCTCCGTTACTGCCAGAGCAGTGACCAATGCCTTTCCCAGCACCCTCCCGCCGACGGTCTTCCCGGCCCGCAGGGCCGCGTCCATCTTGTTGGCATCGCCGCCGCTCAGTCCGCTGGGTGAGCGCTGTGTCAGGGCTTTTCCCTCGCTGGCCGCCTGGCGCATGGTAGCCAATTTACCTGCCATCCGCTGATAGATCTCCTCCGAGGAGCTTCCGAGTTCTTCGACTTGCTGGGCCAAAACGATCTGGCCAATTGTCTGCTGTGAATTTTCTGCTAATTCGATGAGTTCCTGTACAGAAGTAAATTGCACTTTGAGATTACCCCCTAATCAAACGGGATTGACTACCACTGATCTAGTGACGTGTTCGAGCCTGTCAATCTGTTCCTGCAAAGTATTGTCGATCCCCTCATCGGTTTCCAGTACGATCATTGCCTGTTTGCCCCGTCCGGCCCGGTAGACCTTCATCTGGGCAATGTTGATTCGGTGTTGGGACAACAAACTGGTGACAGCGGCCACTACCCCGGGAGCATCACGATGGGGAACCAACAGGGTAGTATATTCTCCGGTAAAGTCTACATCAAGGTCGTTAACCCGGAGGATCCGCACCTTGCCGCCGCCCACGGAGGAACCAAGGACTCGGACGGATTTCCCCCCTCTACCAGTTAGCTCAATTAGGGCAGTATTGGGATGGAAGTCCCCTAGATCCGTCGGTTCAAAGTGGTATTCTAATCCCGCATCCTGGGCTGCCCTTAGGCTGTCCCGGATCCGTAGATCATCGGAGTCGTAGCCCAAAAGACCACCGATGAGAGCTTTGTCGGTACCGTGTCCCCGATAGGTGCGGGCAAAGGAACCGTGTAAGCGAATATGGGCCACCGCTGGTATGTCGGCTAAAATCACCCGCGCTATTTTCCCCAGCCTCGCTGCGCCGGCCGTATGGGAGCTGGAGGGACCAACCATAGTGGGCCCAATGATTTCAAAGATATTGGCCAATGACACAACCTCCCCGACCATGGATCATACCCATGGCATAACTTCTCCAACAGCTACCATGTTCATTGTACCGTTTATTGGGGCATTGCACCAGGCTTGGGCCCCGTTCCCTGACTTTTTAGACAAGATGGGATCCCTGTCGCCAATGAAGAGGCTATCGGGGAAAGGAGAGCAGCAACAAACAGCGAAGCTAGAGGATATTCCACTAGTTGGCAGGAGGCGTGCTTTTCGATGAAAATCACCAAAATGGAAACCTTCTTGGTTAAGCCCCGTTGGTTGTTCTTGCGGATTGAGACAGATACCGGGTTAGTGGGATGGGGGGAACCCGTCGTTGAAGGGAGAGCGGCGACGGTGGAAACTGCGGTTCAGGAGCTGTCGGAGTACTTAATTGGTAAGGACCCGCGGCCTATTGAAGATCACTGGCAGGTGTTGTATCGAGGAGGGTTCTACCGTGGTGGACCGATACTGACCAGCGCCCTGTCGGGGATAGAGCAGGCCCTGTGGGATATTAAGGGAAAGTTCTACAACGCCCCCATTTACGAGCTTTTGGGAGGCAAAGCTCGGGACAAAATACAAGTATACAATTGGATCGGTGGGGATCGTCCCTCGGCAGTGGCGAAGGAAGCCCAAGAACAAATTGCCGCGGGATTCACCGCGGTGAAGATGAATGCGACAGAAGAGATGCATTATGTCGATTCCTTCGCCAAGGTGCAGGAGGTAGTAGATCGGGTAGCAGCGGTTAGGGAGGTTGGTGGAAAGGATCTGGGGATCGGCATCGACTTTCATGGTCGGGTGACTAAGACGATGGCGAAGGTATTGGCCAAAGAGCTTGAACCTCTGCACCCGATGTTCATTGAGGAGCCCGTACTTCCAGAAAACAACGAGGCGCTGAGGGATATCGCCAACTTGACTTCCATTCCTATCGCTACCGGTGAGCGGATGTTTACCCGGTGGGATTTCAAGCATTTGTTGGCCCAAGGATATGTCGATATCATTCAACCGGACGTGTCCCATGCCGGAGGAATCCTAGAAGTGCGAAAGATTGCTGCTATGGCCGAAGCCTACGACGTGGCCTTGGCCCCTCACTGTCCCTTGGGGCCCATTGCCCTTGCCGCCTGTCTCCAAGTGGATGCTTGCAGCCCCAATGCCTTCATTCAGGAACAGAGCTTGGGTATTCACTATAATGAGGGCAGCGACCTATTAGATTACCTAATGGATCCCGCGGTATTCCGTTACAGTGGTGGATATGTGCAAATCCCAGAAGGTCCTGGCCTGGGGATCGAGGTCAATGAAGAGCGAGTCAGGGCCGCAGCCAAGGAAGGGCACAATTGGAGAAACCCCGTATGGCGGCGTCACGACGGTACCGTCGCCGAGTGGTAAAGTTGGGCAGTAGGACAAACAAAAAGCGGCCTCACATTGTGAGGCGCGCCGGAGGTGTTTAGTAGTAAGCAAACGTGCCCAACAGGAGCAGAATTAGAATCAAGAAGATGATAAAGGTAAACCCGTCGTAGATGCCCTTGCCCTTGGCTTCTACCACAGCGCACACCTCCCTGTGTCAAGAGTAACTGTATCACTGTTACGATATGCCTGGGCGGGTAGGTTGATATAGTCTCTTGTTCCTATTTTCCGTGGGCAAGGGCGAAATCGGCAGAAAGCTCATCGAGGGCAAAAAAAGAGGCCAGATCCGGTAATTTGGCACTCATTTCGGTCTTCACATCCTTGTGAAAACCGATCATCCGTCAATGGGAGTAACCACGATACCGCCGGAAGTGGCGGCAGAACCCTAATTCCGTGGTTACCTGTGTTCGGATATGCTTCCAAAGGACTGGACTTTGGAAGGAGTTTGCCGGATCTGACCTCACTGGTATTGTGCCCGGCGGCTTCGCTAGTATGCAGCCGATGGGCTGGTAAGTACTGCCTTTTTCCTAATTTGCTTGGGGTAAGGGTGGAGTCGGAAGGAAGCTCATCGAGGGCAAAAAAGAGGCCAGATCCGGTGATTTGGCACTCATCTCGGTTCACATCCTTGTGAAAACCGATCATCCGTCAGTGGGCGTAACCACGATACCGCCGGAAGTGGCGGCAGAACCCTAATTCCGTGGTTACCTGTGTTCGGATACGCTTCCAAAGGACTGGACTTTGGAAGGAGTTTGCCGGATCTGACCTCACTGGTATTGTGCCCGGCAACTTCGTTACTATCCAACTAAGTCGCTGGTAATTACTCCCGATCTTGCAGATGCTGGGCTCGGGTCCTGGGCCACAATATTGGTGGGGAGGTCACAAGTTGTATTTCTTGACATATCGGTACGAAGGCAGTGAGCGCATTGGGGTGTATTGTCCCCAGCGGCAGAAAATACTTCCCTTGACGGCGGTATCTGAGCTGGATATTCCTGAGGGGATGCTGGATTTTATTCGCGGCTTTAACAGTGACGCCATCGGTATCATCAATGCATATTTGACCAAGGGGGAATCCCAGAATCAATTCCTGTCGCTATCGGAGGTGGAGTTGTGCGCTCCCATCCCGAGACCCTTGCGAAACATTATTTGTTTGGGATTAAACTACAAGGAGCATGTGGCAGAATCTCAGTCTGTGGCTGATAAGTCAAAACTACCGTCAGCTCCGGTGTTTTTCACCAAATTGGCCACCAAGATCATCGGGCCCGATGGGGAAATCGACAGCCACAGGGATATCACTTCCGAACTGGATTACGAGGTGGAACTGGCGATTGTCATCGGTAAGTCCGGGAGCAATATTCCCAAGGAAGAGGCTGCCGATTACATTTTCGGATACTCCGTGTTTAATGACATCACAGCTAGGGATTTGCAGCGGCGACATGGACAATGGCTAAAAGGAAAGAGCCTGGATACCTTCGCAGCCATGGGGCCTTACATTCTCCATAGTTCCGCCGTGCCCTTGCCCCTGGAGCTTGAGATCTGCAGCAAAGTTAACGGCGAGCTGCGCCAGCATTCGAATACTAGACACCTAATCTTTGACATTCCCACTCTGATCAGCGAGCTGTCGGCGGGATTGACCCTAGAGGCTGGGGACATCATTGCCACCGGCACCCCTGCAGGAGTGGGCATGGGAATGGATCCCCCCACATACTTAAGACCCGGCGATGTTGTTGAGTGCAGCATTGAAGGGCTGGGAACCCTGCGTAACGTTGTGAAGTAATAGGCCCAATTGGTCGGAAAAATACTAGAGAGGTGAGGACAAATGACTGAGTTTTTCCCGGAGGTCCCACAGAAGATTCGGTACGAAGGAAAGGATTCCACTAACCCATTGGCCTTTAAGTACTACAACCCCGACGAGGTGATTGGCGGGGAGACTATGCGGGAGCATCTCCGGTTTTCCGTAGCCTATTGGCACACCTTTACCGCCGAGGGAGTGGACCCCTTTGGTGCCGGCACGATGCTTCGTCCCTGGAGCGATGTGACATCTCCCATGGAAAGGGCGAAGACGGTGGCCAGAGCTGCCTTTGAGTTCATGGATAAGCTTGATGTTCCTTACTTTTGTTTCCATGACCGGGACATTGCGCCGGAAGGCGCCACCTTGGAGGAAACCAACGCTAACCTCGATGAGATTGTCGCCCTAATCCAAGAGTTGATGGAGGAAACGGGAATCAAGCTGTTGTGGGGAACGGCAAATCTCTTTAACCATCCCCGCTTTGTTCACGGCGCTGCCACCTCACCTAACGCCGATGTTTTCGCCTACGCTGCTGCTCAGGTGAAAAAGGCGATGGAAGTGACCAAGCAGCTAGGCGGGGAAAATTACGTGTTCTGGGGCGGCAGAGAGGGCTATGAGACCCTGCTAAACACCGACATGGAACTGGAACTGGACAATTTTGCCCGGTTTCTCCACATGGCGGTAGATTATGCCAAGGAGATTGGGTTTACCGGTCAGTTCTTGATTGAACCCAAGCCCAAGGAGCCTACCAAGCACCAGTATGACTTTGATGTTGCCAGTGTCTTGGCTTTCCTGCGCAAGTACAAGCTTGATCCCTACTTCAAGATCAACATTGAAGCAAACCATGCCACTTTGGCAGGTCATACCTTCCAGCATGAACTGGCGATGGCCAGGATCAACGGGATGTTGGGTAGCGTGGACGCCAATCAAGGGGATATGCTCCTGGGTTGGGACACCGACCAATTTCCCACCAACCTGTACACCACAACCTTGGCCATGTACGAGATCCTCAAGGCCGGTGGCCTGGCACCGGGTGGTCTAAACTTCGATGCCAAGGTGCGGCGAGGCTCCTTTGAACCCATCGATCTGTTCTACGGCCACATCGCCGGTATGGATAGCTTTGCCCGGGGTCTGAAGGTGGCCCACAAACTCTTGGAGAGCGGAGAACTGGAAGAGTTTGTTGCTAAACGATACTCCAGCTATTCTACGGGCATCGGTCAGAGAATCGTCAATGGAGAGGTTGGCTTTAGTGAACTAGAGGAATATGCGCTGCAAAATGATCAGATTTCCAACGCCTCTGGACGACAGGAGCTGTTGGAGATCATTCTCAACCGGTATCTCCTGGAGGTCTAGGATTGGGCAGTTAGTTATCCCTCTCAGAGGGGACACTAGACCTGGGAGTGATGTTCATGCCGCGGAGGCGTAAAGTCATGTCTGACCGATTGAAGTACGAGTTGGCCCAAGAACTCGGGTTCTATGACAAGGTCAAGGACGGTGACTGGGGTAACATCACAACCAGAGAGGCAGGCTCCTTGGTTCGGGCTGCGATTCAGCGGGCTGAACGTATGCTAGCAGGGGAGACTGACTCTAGTTAGTGAAAACGGACGGGTTCTCCCGTCCGTTTCCGGTAGAGGATTTTGCTTTCTCGACCTAGAAATGGTGTCAGGGTTTCTAGGGAAATCCTGGATAGAATGTTATTTTTGCAACCCTTGGGGTATATTGCATGTGATCGGGGTCGGGATTTTAGAATGGAGAGGATTACTATGGTCGAAAAAGCAGATATTGGCTTAGCCGGATTGGCGGTGATGGGGCAAAATCTGGCGCTAAACATGATGAACAAAGGCTACAGTGTGGCGGTGTGGAACCGCAGCCAGGGCACTATGGAGCAATTTGTCGCCGAGAGGGCGGCAGGTAAGCCCGTAATCGGGGCAAAAACTTTGGAAGAGCTGGTGCAATCCTTGAAGCGGCCGCGCAAGATCATGTTGATGATTAAAGCCGGTGCCCCCGTCGACGGCGTCATCGAGCAACTGGTGCCCCTTTTGGATGAAGGAGATTTGATTATCGACGGTGGTAACTCCTATTTTGAGGACTCTATCCGTCGTGACCGAAAGCTGCGGGAAAAGGGAATTCTGTACATGGGGGTCGGAGTTTCCGGGGGAGAAGAGGGGGCGTTACATGGTCCCAGTATCATGCCCGGGGGTCCTAAGGAAGCCTGGGATATGGTGGGCCAGATTTTCCTCGACATTTCAGCCAAGACCGCTGATGGTTCGCCCTGCTGCACCTATCTAGGCACCGATGGGGTGGGTCACTTTGTGAAAACGGTGCACAATGGGATTGAGTACGGTGATATGCAGCTGATCGGAGAGGCCTATTATCTGATGCAGCAGCTTCTGGGGATGTCGGCTCCGGAGATGGCTGAGGTTTTCCAACAGTGGAATGAGCGGGAATTAGAGTCCTATTTGATTGAGATCACCGCTGACATCTTGACCCGGATGGACCCGGAAACCAATCGTCCCTTGGTAGATCTCATCGTTGATGAAGCGGGACAAAAGGGTACCGGCAAATGGACGGCCCAAGAGGCTTTAGAACTAGGGATTCCTGCTCCGACCATTGCCGAAGCTGTCTTTGCCCGGTCCATGTCCGCGATCCGGCAGGAGCGAATTGCCGCATCCTCGATCCTTACTGGACCGGAGCCCAGTTATTCTGGCGATCCACAACAGTTGATTGAGTGGATCTTTGATGCTTTGTACGCCTCCAAGATTTGCTCCTACGCTCAAGGTTTTGCGCTCCTGAGGGAAGCTGGTCAGGAATATGGCTGGAAGGACATGGATCTAGGGAAGATTGCCCTGATTTGGAGAGGTGGCTGTATTATTCGGGCCCAATTCCTCAATCGGATCAACGAAGCCTATGAGCTCAACCCAGATTTGGCTAACTTGATGCTGGATCCCTACTTCAAAACCGCTTTAGAAGAAGCTCAAACAGGATGGCGCAAGGTAGTAAGTCTTGCCGCTGAAGCGGGGATTCCAGTCCCAGGCTTTAGCTCGTCCCTGGCTTACTACGACTCCTATCGTCGCGGGAGACTGCCGGCCAACCTGCTTCAGGCGCAGCGAGATTATTTCGGTGCCCATACTTACCGGCGGTTGGATAAAGACGGGGATTTCCATACGGAATGGGTGTAGTGTCAACGATCCAAGCTGTGGGACTGTGGTGCCTAGCGAGGGGATCAAAATAGGTTAGGACATAGTGAGGGCGCCTTTGGCAAAATAGATTGCCAAAGGCGCCTACTGCATTACTACGAAGGATTTGTCAGAGCATAACGGGGAACGGGCTGAACCTGAGGCTTTCCGGTCAGTTGGTGGCGACCCATTACCAAGGGACAGCCATAGGCCTGTTGCAAAACCGGAAGCTGGTACACATCCTCCACGCTGCCATGGGCCTGCAGCCGGCCCTGCCTTAACAGGATCACCCGGTCGCAATATAACGCTGCCAGGTTCAGGTCGTGGAGAACAGAGACAACGGTCAAATTACTTTCTTGATTCAGCTGCTTGATCACGTCCATAATTTGGATTTGGTGGTTGATATCCAGATGATTGGTGGGCTCGTCCAAGAGCAGCAGCTTGGGCTCCTGGGCCAAGGCTCTCGCGATGGCTGCCAGCTGTTGCTGACCGCCGCTGAGGGTGCGAAAGCTGCGGCGGGCCAAGTCCTTGGTCCCCGTCAGGCTCAAAGCGTGGTCCACGATGGCCAGATCCCTTTTCGTTTCCCGGGCAAAGCGCCCCAGGTGGGGAAGCCGTCCCATCAGGACAAAGTCCGCCACCGTGAAGTCGAAGGATAGTATTGTCTGTTGGGGAACGACGGCCATCATCTGGGCCGAGGTGCCGGCAGTCATCTCTCTGTATAGATCCCGGTGATTGACCACCACTTGACCGGCCCGGGGAGGCAGTGCCCGGGATATTGTTCGCAACAGGCTGGTTTTTCCGGCTCCATTGGGACCGATAATCCCCAGCCACTGGCCCTGGGGCATGGCGAAATTAACTTCCTTCAGGACTAGGGCTTCACCTAGTTCTACCGTCAGATCCGTTACCTGCAGCATATTCAATCTCCTTCGACAAAACTACGCCGACGTTGCCGGAGAATAAAGAGGAAGAAGGGTCCGCCAAAGAAAGCGGTCACCACTCCCACGGGGATCTCCACAGGCGCCAGCAGGGAGCGGGCCAAGGTGTCGGCAAGGATTAGGAAGGCGGCTCCTGCCACTAGGGCCGCGGGCACCAGTCGGCGGTGATCCGGTCCCTGCAGCAGCCGCACCATGTGGGGGATAATCAGTCCGACAAATCCAATCATTCCACTGACTGCCACGGCACAGGCCGCCAGTAAAGAACTGATGGTCAAAAACAGCACCTTTCTAGACTCCACGGGCACTCCCAGATGGAGGGCAGCTTCCTCCCCGAGAAGGAGGGCGTTTAAGTCTCGAGCAAAGACAAGGGCTAGGCCGGCAGCGATGGTCACATAGGGGGCTACCAATTTCACATAGCTCCAACTGGCATGGGAAAGTCCACCCATCATCCAGAACATGATACCCCTTAGCCTCTCCTCGCTAAATAGGACCAACGCCGAGACCAGGGCTGACAAGAACGCGGAAACGGCAATCCCAGTCAAGAGGAGGGGCAGGATGGGTAAACGACCGTTGACTCCTGCCACCTTATAGACCAAAAGCATCGTGGCAATGCCTCCGGCAAAGGCCATTGGCACTATCGGTCCCATCCCAAAAAAGGGAAGCCGCAGGGATAGCATCATCGCAGCCACGGCGCCGAGGGCAGCCCCAGAGCTGACTCCAATCACATAGGGATCAGCCATTGGGTTCCGGAAAATCCCTTGATACACGGTCCCCGACAGGGCAAGGCAGGCACCGATTAGGCCTGCCAAGAGAACACGGGGCAACCGTACCTGGAGAAGGATCACCTCGTGCCAGGCCGGCCAGGTCGGTTCTCCCTGGATGCCGGGTATGGTATTTAGCAGAATCTTGACTATCTCGTCAAGGGGTAAGTAGACGGAACCGATGGCCAGTCCCAGGGCCATCGAGATTGCCAACACAATTAGCAAGACTGCCAGACTATGGGAGCGAAACAAGGTTACTAGGTTGAAATTGATTGATTTACTCATGAGCCTCCAACGCCTTTGGATGGATCATAGCTGCAATGGCTTCGAGGCCGTCGACGATGCGAGGTCCAGGCCGGCCGATAATGTCGGGATCGATGAGATAATACCTTCCGTTTCTAACCGCAGAAAGGGTCTGCCATTGGGGGCGGGCCCCGCTGTCCAGGTCCGCAATAGTTTGCTCAAAGGAAGTAATGATCACCTGGGGATCTCGCTGGATCAGGCTTTCAAGACTGAAGGTGGGCCAGGCACTGGCTGCATCCTCGGCGATGTTGCGGCCACCGGCCAGCTCAATCAATTCCTGAATAAAGCTACCGGGACCCGCGGTCATTAGGGGATCGTGCCACACTTCATAAAACACGGGAACCGCTGGCAGACCACTGGTTGCCTCGATGACCGCGGCAACTCTGGCTTGCATCTGCGAAATCAGCTCTTCTGCCTGGGCATCGCATCCGGTAACGGTTCCCAAAGTCGCAATAGTCTCGTAGGTCTCTGCCATGCTCTGGGCTTCCAGGGCCAGCACCGGAATCCCTAGATCCGTTAAGCGCTCAATTACCCCTTGGTTCTGATGACTGGTAAGGACCAGAACCAGATCCGCCTGCAGAGCTAAGATCATTTCATAGTTGATACCGTTAAGATTTCCCACCTGAGGCTTGCTTTGTGCGGCCTTTGGCCAATTACTGTACTCATCAACGCCCACGACTTGGTCATCGGCTCCCAGGGCAAACAAGATCTCGGTATGACTGGGTACCAGACTGACGATTCTTGTTGCGGGGCGCGGCAGGATCACCTCTCGATTCAGGTCATCGACGATTCTGATTGAAGCGGGACTGCCAGCAGCAATCGTCGCTGGGAAAAGGACTAGGATTGCCAGTAACAGCAGGAACTTCATCCAAGGATTTTTCATAGTCAGCGGCACGGTAACGGGTGAGCGTGCCTATCCTCCCCTCAATTCATTCTGCACTGTTGGGACAAAAAATACCTCCCGCCTATAGGCAAGGAGGTAGAGTTCAAGGAACATTGAACCTTGAAATAAGGAAACTTCACCTCTCTTTCACCCGAAGAGCGTGGTGCCCATCCGCCGGCAGGTCTCCTGACTTACAGCCGAAGCAACCCTCCCTTTCCTTCCCATCGCTTTGGCGACAGTGGATTGTCTTAGAGAGGGCCAGACTGATCACAGTGGCGGGACCGTTTCGGATTTGCACCGAATTCCCTATTCTCCCCATGGTTGAAAACCTGGGGCACCGGCGGACCAATAATATGATATTGTGATTTCGGGAAACCCGTTAGTTAAGCTTGATGTTCCTTCCACAAAAATGGGGAGTTTCCCTGCCTGACAATTTGAAATAAAGAATCCTCGCTTTGGTTGATAATGGGGAAAAAAGCAGTTAAACTATCGATAGATAAAGGAGGAGAGCTAGTATGGCTAATTTCGTACTGATCACCGATTCTGGTTGTGATTTACCGGCCGGTTTTATTGAGTCCAACGATATCGCAACGGTGAGTCTGGTCTACGCCCTCGATGATCAAGAGTACTTTGATGATTTTGGTCGCTCCCAGGATCACAGATCCTTCTACGATGCCATGAGGAATGGGGCGATGACCCGCACTTCTCAAGCCAGTGCATCTACCCTCATTGATCTGTTTCGCTCTTACGCTGCCGATGGACAGGAGGTATTATACCTGTGTTTATCCTCGGGCCTAAGTGGTACATATAATACTGCCTTGTTGGCTCGGCAGACGGTCTTAGAGGAATATCCAGATGCCGGGATCAGCGTGGTCGATTCTCTCTCGGCGTCCTTAGGTCAGGGCTTGTTGGTGAAGGAGGCCCAGCGGCTGAGAATGGAGGGTAAGTCTCGGGAAGAGACGGCCCAGTGGCTGACGGAGCACCGACTAAAACTTAATCACTGGTTTACGGTCGAGGATTTGGAGTATCTCCGGAGAGGAGGCCGGTTGTCGGCTCTGAAGGCTGCAGTTGGCGCTATACTCAACGTCAAACCTATCCTTCATGTGGATGACGCAGGACACTTGATTCCGGTATCCAAAGTCAGGGGTCGGAAGAAGTCTATCTCGGCTCTAGCCGATGAGGTGGTGGCTCGAGGCGTCGATCTTGCGGGACAGGAGATTGGCATTAGCCATGCCGATTGCCCCGATGATGCCCAGCAGCTGGCTGCCTTGATCCAAGAAAAGGCCCAAGTGGACAGAGTGTTTATCAGCCAGATCGGTCCCGTTATTGGCGCTCATGCTGGACCAGGCACCCTGGCAGTGTTCTTCTATGGGCAGGATCGTCAGGCCTAGGGAGTTGTTGTTGAGATAGTCGAAGGGGCCAAAGAGGAGCCGCCTCCTGTGAGGTAGCTCTTTTTTGCTGTGGGCAGGATTTTGTTTTAGAGGTAATGAACTCTATTTAGGTTTCTAGGCAAGACTCTTCTGCTTATCGTATGGAGAGCAATCTTTGGCAGCTTGCTACTGCTTGGAGTTTTTGGAGGGATTGACGCTGACGGAGTCATCGATACAATTGTGGCAACGAATAAATAGCTGTGAGAAAAGAGAGCGAACCGCTATCCTTGACGAGATTCTCCGGCGGGGTGATGAGGTTCGACCTGTCCTAGATAAAGCTTTACAGGAAGAAAAATGGTATGTCAGGGAGATGGCAGCAACGGCCCTGGGGCAAATCGGGCAGCTGGCTGATTTATCTGCCCTGTATCCTTTACTGTCCGATAGCAACGCAGAGGTGCGTAAGGCTGCCATCAAGGGCTCTGTGGCAATTCTGCTGCGCAATGAAAACATGGCCAGTGACCAGCTGCCAATTACCATGTCGGATTTAGTATTTGGCTGCTTGCCCCAGACCAATGTCTCAGCCCGGGAATGGCTGGAGGAGCATGCCAGCCCAAAGGAACCCATGGATTGGGTGGTGCTGGGCGCGCTGTATCTGGAAGAGTCCTTGGCAGAAGAGGCCTTTGATGCAATGTATTGTGCCTATCGCCTGGAACCAGGGGTTTTTGCCGACGATCGGTACTATTACCTGTGGGAGCAGATTCACTACCTGGCAGGTCTGACCCACGAATGGACAGGGGAGGAGCGGGATATTGCCGGTGCAGCACTGCAGATTATGCTGGAGCTGCGGCCCGATGACGGGATGGTGTTGCTCAACTACGGCTCCTATTTGGCCTCAATCGGTGATTTCAGCGGAGCCTATTTGATCTATCGTCGGGCCCTGGTGTTAAATCCCAACGACCATTTTGTGTCCGCTAATTTGAGGGCCTTGTCATTGCCGGCGGCGGAGCGGCGCCGACTTGATCGCTTGATTTTCGGAGACAATGTCCGATTCTTTCCGCCTCGGCCAAACCTAGGTTCCGATGGGGTGATGTCTTATCGGGGATATCTCATTCAAATTCAAATCCCCAACCCACCCTTCGACCATACTCCGGAAACCGATGACGAGTTGCTAGGCCGGGTGATAGTGAATTTCCTGCGGAATCAGGGTATTGCCCCCACGGAGTTTGAAATCTACCAGGTTCAATTAATCGATCTATCGGAGGGGGCTCCATCGCTGCTGGTGGATGTGGTCCTGCGGGAAGAGCCTACACCCAAGGGCTCCATCTAGAAAAGGATGATGCTGGGCAATCTTGCCAATTGTGGAGGTTTTCCTCTTTGAGTGTGGTAGTACTATGGTGGCTATGATCTGCCGGAAGAGAGGTAAGGTCTGTGGCAGAAGTATTGGTGAAAACTCAGGGAATCAGTAAGGAGTTCTCGGGAGTCCGGGTCCTCAATAATGTTAGTGTCGAGATTTACCGGGGAGAGATTTTCGGACTGATCGGTGAGAACGGAGCGGGAAAATCAACCTTCATCAAGATTCTCAATGGAACCCATCGCCCCACGGAAGGTGAGGTTTTCTTTGAGGGGAAAAGGGTAAATATCAGTGGTGCCGCAATGGCCCAGGCCATTGGCATCAGCACGATTCCCCAGGAATTCAACCTAATCAACCACCTTACTGTGTACGAGAATATCTTTTTGGGCAAGGAGTATCGCAAGGGGTGGTTCCTGGACAAGAAAGCAATGGTTCGCCGTACCCAGGAGCTGATGCAGGAGCTGAACACAGTCATTGATCCCGAAGAGAGGATCGAGAATCTCAGCGTCGCCCAGAAGCAGATGGTGGAAATTGCCAAGGCGATAGCCTATGACTCAAAGCTTCTAATTATGGATGAGCCTACGACCGTTTTGACCCCTGTCGAAATCGAGATCCTATTTAGGTTGATGAAAAGGCTGCGGGATGCAGGAGTTACTATTATTTATATCTCCCACAAGCTCGATGAGGTCAAGGAGATCTGTGATAGGGTGATGATCCTGCGGGATGGCGAGGTAGTCAGTATTGATTCCACGAAATCCCTTACGGAACACGAGATGGCTACCAGAATGGTGGGGCGAGAACTCTCGCAGATTTTCCCCGCTAAAGGTACACCGGGTCAGGAAGAGGCATTGTCCGTTGCAGGGCTGACCGTTCCAGGAGTTATCGAGGACATTTCCTTTACCCTGCATCGAGGCGAAGTCCTGGGCTTTGCTGGGTTGGTGGGAGCGGGACGGACGGAGATGGCTGAGGCCTTGATGGGGCTGCGGCGAGTATCAAAGGGTCGCATCGTCATCGACGGTAGGGAGAGGGTGATTCACTCACCGGCTCAGGCTGTCAGCAACGGATTAGCCTACCTATCGGAGGACCGGCAGGGAACGGGGATTCTCACCGGTTTTGATGTCACCAGTAACACCACCTTGGCGTCCCTGGAAAAGTATGTCAAGGTGCTGATCAATCACCGGAAGGAAAGGGAAACGGCACAATCTTATGTCGATACCTTCAATATCCGGATTAATTCCCTGCGGGACAAATTGGAGCACCTCAGCGGCGGGAACCAACAGAAGGTATCCTTGGCCAAGTGCCTTGATACCGACCCGCAGATTCTGATTATCGATGAGCCAACCCGGGGCATCGACGTCAATGCCAAACGGGAGATTTATCGATTTATCGCTGAATTGGTCGCTACCGGAATTTCCTGTATTCTCATTTCTTCGGAAATGGAGGAGATTCTGGGACTGTGTCACCGGGTGGTGGTGATGCGATCGGGGAAAATCGCCGGTATCTTAGACCGAGACGAACTCAGTGAAGAGAATATCATGCTCTATGCCACGGGTTTGAAGGAGGGAGTTGCCTAATGGAAAAGGCTCGCAGCTTTCTTCGCAGAATCGACGTGGAGAAGTATGGAGCGTTATTTGCTTTAGCAGTCTTATTTATCATCTCAGCACTAGCGAGTCCATACTTTCTTCGAACCCGAAATCTCCTGAACATTCTGCGACAGGTTTCTTATACCGGTATTATTGGATTGGGTATGACCTTTGTGATTATCTCCGGGGGCATAGACCTGTCAGTGGGGTCAATGACCGCGCTGGTGGGTGGAGTGATCATTCTCGCTCTCAACCATTTTGGGGGCGGGGTGTCGGCAATTGTTCTTGCCGGTATCATTGGACTGCTCTTTGGAGCAGTGTTGGGAGCGATCAATGGACTGATCATCACCAAGGGTAAAGTGGCTCCCTTTATCGTCACTCTGGGAACGATGTCGCTGTTTCGTTCCATCACCCTGTACATCAGTGGTGCCGGGGAATTTCGTTCTACCAGTAATCTCTATCCCCAATTGGGGATGGGATACATATGGGGTCTACCGGTTCCTGTTTGGATCTTTCTTCTGCTAGCTGTTTTGTATGCTGTAATTCTGAACAAGACCCGGTACGGGCGGTATGTCTGTGCCGTGGGATCCAATGAGAGGGTGGCCCAATACGCCGCGATCAACGTTGATCGGGTCAAATTGATTTCATATATCATTACCGGAATCAGTGTGGGGATCACCGCCATCTTACTGAGTTCACGGCTTAACTCAGTGAGCTCCTCTAACGCAGGTCTCAACTATGAGCTGGATGCCATCGCTGCGGTGGTCATCGGCGGCACCGCCATGTCTGGAGGTGTCGGTACCATCAGTGGCACGGTGATCGGTGCTGTTATCTTGGGGATTATCAACAACATGCTCAACATGTTGGGAGTTTCTCCCTACCTCCAAGGCGCAGTCAAGGGCTTGGTGATCATCGGCGCTGTCTTGATCCAGCGTAAGAAACGCTGAGCCTTGTCAAGAAATATCTCACCTAAAGGAGGCGATGGATTCACTCTGCGGAGAGATCTTAAAACCGGGTTCTACGAGTAATTGAAAAGTACGGGAGGCGGATTAGAATGAGAAGATTTAGCTCTGTATTAGTTCTCTTCCTAGTAGTATTTCTCACGTTGAGTGCTGGAGCCTTTGCCAAAGGTCTGCACATCGGGGTCGCGATCCCATCGGCTGACCACGGATGGACCGGAGGCGTGGTCTATTGGGCACAGAAGGCCATTGCAGATTGGGAAGCGAAGAACCCAGATCTGCGGTTCTCGCTGGTTACTGCCAACTCTGCCGCTGAGCAGGTTGGTCAAGTGGAGGACTTGATGGTTAAGGGTATCGATGCCCTAGTCATCCTGGCCCATGAATCGGCTGCCTTGACTCCAATTGTTGAGGAAGTCAGAAAAGAGGGTATCTACGTTGTTTCCGTTGACCGAGGTCTAACCAAGGATGTGCAGAACGTTTATATTGCCGGTGACAATCCGGGAATGGGACGGAATGCGGCACAATGGCTGGCCCAAAAGCTTAACGGCAAGGGCAAAATCGTGGTTTTGGAAGGGATTCCTGGCGTAATTAACAGTGAGCGCGTTGATGCCTTCAACGCGGTCATGGCTGATTATCCCGGAATCGAGATCCTAGACTCGCAGCCGGCATACTGGTCGACCCAGCGGGGTCTAGAAGTGATGGAGAACTACCTGCAGAAGTATCCTGAGATCGACGCGGTATGGACCGGTGACGACGACGTGCTCAAGGGAGCACTCCAAGCTTACCGTGAGTCTGGTCGCAGAGATATCAAGTACTTCTTTGGCGGTGCCGGGTCGAAGGATATCGTCAAGATGATTCTCGATGGTGATGAGTTGGTCCAAGCCAACGTTACCTATCCACCCTCAATGATCGCCTCTGGTATTTCTCTAGCGGTATATGGGGCTTCCGGGGAGCCGCTGCCAGGCTTCTATCAGCAGGAAATTCCAGCTCGGATTATCCTGGCTGCTGAGTTGATTACCCAGGAAAATGCAGAAGATTACTACTTCCCAGATTCCGTTTTCTAAGGGTAGCCCTACGTGCTAGGAGGATTGGGAACGGGTCTGGCGTCTGCCAGGCCCGTATTCCTTATTTATCGTGTACACGGTGTAGTTTGTAGCCCCAGGTAGGTTTGACTTATCAGGTACCAAAATCTTGGGAGGGGTATTGTGCGAAAGCGATTTTTGACCTTAATGGTATTGACGCTGGTTGCTATTGTGACCATGGGAGTTACCGCAGTCAACGCTAAGACCCTAACTATTGCACTCCAAGATGAACTCAGTGATTTGGACCCTGGTTTTGGTTCCACCATCGCGGTCAACGAAAAGGTGATCAACCTGATCTTCGATGGCCTGGTGGAGTACGGTGAAGGTTTAGAGCTAATTCCTGGGGTGGCTAAGTCCTGGGAGATCAGTGAAGATGGCACCATCTACACCTTTTATCTCCGTGAGGGAATTACCTTTCACAACGGACAGCCCCTAAGGGCAGAGGATGTTAAGTTTACCTTTGAACGAATCCTTGATCCCGATGCCGGCTCCGGACAGCGAGCCAAGGTGCAGTTGATTGACAGGATCGAAGTGATTGACCAGTACACCGTCCGCTTCTACCTGCAGGAGCCCTATTCTCCGTTCCTGTTGGCGATGACCTTTGGGATCGTCCCCAAGGACTATGTGACTGAAGTGGGCAGAGACTACTTTGCTCGCAACCCCATTGGTTCCGGACCCTTCAAACTGACGGAATGGCGCTCAGGGGATCGAGTGGTTCTGGCGGCTAACCCCGATTACTACTTGGGTAAGCCCAATTTGGATACCGTAGTCATTCGACCCATTTCCGAGCCCACGGTCCAGGCCATCGAACTGAAAAGCGGTGGAATTGATGTCGCCACCCACCTGGGAGTGCCTCAGCTTGAGGAGTTGTCAGCGGATTCGAGGTTTGAGGTCGTCTCGGCTCCAGGAACCTCCCTGGATTTCATCGGGTTTATGAACACGCTGCCTCCCTATGACAACGTAGATCTGAGGCGTGTTCTTTATATGGCAACCCCCTTCACTCAAGCTGTGCCCTCGATGTACAACAACATTGGGGTTCGGGGCTATTCTTGGATTTCCCCAATGCTTTGGCCCGATGACTCGGAGTATATGAAGGCCCACGCGCTGGAGTATAATCCCGGGGAAGCAAAGCGATTGTATGAGCAGTTGAAGGCCGAAGGGGTTGTGGCCGATGATTTTGTGGTAGACGTTTGGGTGGCATCCTCCTCAGGACCGCAACTGCGGTTGGCGGAAATCATGGTCACCTCTTTGCAGCAAATTGGCATTAGAGCCAGGACCCAGGTCATTGAATTTGGCACCTTGATGGATAAGATGGCTGCAGAGGAGACCGGGGTCTATTTCTTCGGGTTTGGTTCCGATGCGGATCCAGATTTCTGGTTGTATCGCTGGTTCCATTCCGAAGGCTCCCTCAATTTCTCAAAGTATGCTGATCCCGATGTGGATCGGTGGTTAGATGAGGCCCGAGCGGTCACCGATCAAGAACAGCGGGGAGAGTTGTACAAACAGGTGTTGAGGCGGGCGTTGACCGAGGACTATATCCACATTCCCTACGCTTTCCTCAATGATACACTGGTGTACAACAAGCGAGTCACAGGACTGAGAGCCGGGTTCCCTGGACACATCCTGTTGATGAGCCCAATTGCCAATGTCGATGTAGTCGAATAACCCTAGGATTTAGTTGTGTTGAAGGCAATGGCCCTCCCGCGTAGTCGGCGAGGGTCACTGCCTATCTGGGGGGAGGTAAACC
Source organism: Bacillota bacterium (assembly GCA_012727955.1). NCBI lineage: Bacteria > Bacillati > Bacillota > Bacillota bacterium. The sequence goes on along the minus strand of JAAYGB010000016.1, from coordinate 18,566 downwards.
TGTGCTTAGGTATGCGCTAAAACGCTTGTTGTGGTTGATACCGGTGCTCTTAGGCATCTCGGTGATCCTGTTCATCGTCTTACAATTGACCCCAGGAGACGCCGCTACCCTTCTCTTGGGACAAAATCCCGATCAGGAAGTAGTGGCTAAGCTGAGGGAGATTTATGGGTTGAATGATCCCTTACACATTCAATACCTCCGCTTGATGCGCAACTTGTTTACGGGACAGCTCCAATCAATCTACTATAAGAGTTCAGTGCTCGACCAAATTAGCCAACGGATGCCGGCTACAATCGAGTTGGGACTCTTTGCTATGCTTATTGCCGCAGCTGTCTCCTTACCCATCGGGATTGTGGCTGCGGTCAAGAAAAATACCCCCTTGGATTACATCGGAATGATGCTGGCCCTGGTGGGAGTATCGGTACCGGTTTTTTTCACCGGAGTCATTTTGATGTATTTGTTGTCGGTTTACTGGAATCTCCTGCCGTCATCGGGATATGGGGGACGGATTTGGACCGCATCGGGTTTGCGCCACATCCTTTTGCCCGGTGTAGCCTTGAGTACTGTGTTGATGGCCAGCACCAGTCGGCTGACTCGCTCATCGATGCTGGAGGTATTGCAGTCCGACTACGTGCGCACGGCGAAAGCCAAGGGGCTAGCCGATAGAGTAGTGGTACTGAAACATGCCTTTCGCAATGCTTTGTTGCCGGTATTGACCAACTTGGGTAATCAATTGGCGGAAGTTCTCGGTGGTGCCGTGTTGACTGAGACGGTGTTTTCCTGGCCGGGAGTAGGGCGGTTGGCGGTGGATGCGGTGTTTCATCGAGATCACCCCTTGGTTTTTGGGACGGTACTCTTTCTGTCGGCGATCTATGTGATCACTAACCTCATCGTTGACCTTCTGTATGTGGTAGTTGACCCCAGGGTGACCTATCACTAGTGCCAGCGGGGCAGGGGGTCGGAAGAGGTGCTGACTAGTCTGTCAGGACAGGAGGCGAAGCCTATTGCTGTTTCCAGTATTTATCTTGTTCAACGTCGGTGCTCTGGCCTTGGCTCTTCTAGTGGATAAGCCCTACATTCTCCCCTGGGAACGAGTTGTGGGGGTGTGTGGGGTAGGACTGTTTACCATCATCGGCATTTGGATCTATCGGGCTAGCCGAAGGGATCCCCATACCAACTTCAATCTCATTCGCCGCAAACTTCTGGCCAGTAGGGGTGCTTGTCTAGGTCTCGTGGTTGTGGTTGCCACCTGCTATCTAGCGATTTTAGCTCCCATGCTGGCACCATACTCCCCCTATGAACTAGATTTTATGAGTCTTTCCCAAGCTCCCTCGGCAAAGCACTGGTTTGGCACCGATGAGATGGGACGGGATGTTCTCAGTCGGGTAATGTATGGCAGCCGTGAAGCTCTAGCTGTGGGAGTGGCGGCGGTATCGCTGAACATTTTCCTGGGCGTAACGCTGGGGATGATTGCCGGCTATTTCGGTGGCAAAGTCGATAATGTGATTATGCGGGGGATAGAGATTTACAGTTCGATCCCCTTCGTACTGATGGCAATTGCTCTTATCGCTGCCCTTGGCGCCAGTACCCTGAATCTGATTATCGTGGTGGGAATTACTGGACTGATGGACTTTACCCGGATCGTCCGCTCGGCGGTAATCGGTGAGAAAAACCAGGAATATGTCGAGGCGGCCAAGGCGGTGGGAGTGCGAGATGGGGTCATTATTGTCCGCCACATCCTGCCCAATTGTCTAGCTCCGGTCATTGTGCTAACCACCTTGCGGATTGGCTCAACCATTCTCACGGTGGCTGGTCTCAGCTACCTGGGGTTGGGAACTCAACCTCCTAATCCCAGTTGGGGAGTGATGCTCAACCGAGGTCAGGAGTACCTAGCCATCTCGCCCTGGATGGCGCTGTTTCCCGGGTTGGCTATCGTGATTACGGTAATGGCCTTTAATCTCCTGGGAGACGGCTTCAGGGATGCCCTTGACCCCAAGTTAGTTCGCTAGACCTGGCAGTAAGATGGGCAAGTGGTCTTAGTACTTACCGCCTAGAGAATTTCTACAGAGAGGAAATCCTTTGTGAATGCCAATACTGCAATTATTGAAGTGATGTTACCGATCCTCTTGGGGTTTGTGATGCAAAGGGCCAAGGTTTTTGGGGCGCGGGAAGAGGAGGTCCTCAGGGATTTTGTCGTCAAGTTTTCTGTACCCCTGATGATCTTCTATTCAATGTATACCAGCAACCTGAGTCAGTTACCCCAAATGATGACGATGGTAGTGGCCTTGTTCTTGATGACAGTGCTGATGGCGGTGCTGGCTCTCATCGGAACTCGCTGGCTCCCCTTGAGTGTAGCCAAGAAACGAGCGGTGGTCCTGGCCATCGCCTTTGGAAATTACGGTTGGATCGGCTGGGCAGTGGTGGAGAGCTTTCTCGGCACCGCGGGATTGACCCAGGCCATTTTCTTTACGTTGTTCTGGTGGCCTATCTTCTATTTGGTTGGTGCCTTTGTTGGCACCGATGGAAACTTGAAGTCCTTAGATCGGGGGATGCTCAGGAAAATTTCCCTGGGGACATTGCCAACCCTTGTTGCTGTCCTGGTGGGACTTGGGGTCAATTTGGCCCCTTGGAGTCTTCCCGGGCCGGTGGAGAAGACAGTGGCAGATTTCAGCGGTATGACGGTGCCTTTAATTCTCTTTTCCGTGGGGCTGCAGATGCGGCTGGATCGTCTGGGAGCCCTGTACAAGCTGGGGATTGGCATCTCCTTGGCTCGTTCTCTACTCGGGGCCATCGTCGGGTGGATTGTAGCGGTGGTCTTGAACCTGAATGAATTGTCAGCTGCGGTGGTCCGGATCGAAGGGGTTATGCCGGTGGCGACCGTTGTTCCTGTCTTAGCCAGCTATTTTGACTTCGACCAAGACACGGTAACCACCAGCATCGTGATTTCGACGATCTTGGCGATAGTGATGCTGCCCCTGTGGGCGAAGGTGCTGCTTTAGGAAAGCCCCTGGGGAGAGAAGTACTGCGATGGGGATGGTGAGGTAGTGGCGATCTTTGGAGTTGATATCGGGGGGACTAAGACCGCGGTGACCCTTGGCGATCACCAAGGCAATATTTTGGACAAAATCAGGTTTCCCACGGAGACCGACAAGGGCGTGGATCACACCCTGGAAAGGATCTACCAGGGTGTAGAGACTCTAGGAGCAGCCTATCCCGGGTCCCTAGCTGATCCCGTGTTTGGGATTTCCTGTGGCGGGCCCCTGGACAGCAAGCGGGGCTTGGTGCTGTCACCGCCAAATCTGCCAGGGTGGGATGGGATTCCCATCACAGAGCTCTTGGAGAAACGGTTTTCCGGCCGGGCCTTTTTGATGAACGACGCCAATGCCTGCGCTTTGGCAGAATGGCAATTTGGTGCGGCCCGGGGTTATGCCAATGCCATCTTCTTGACCTTCGGAACGGGTATGGGAGCAGGGCTGATCCTGAACAACCAGCTGTACACCGGCACCAATGATTTGGCTGGCGAGGTGGGTCATATCCGTTTGGCGGAATCAGGACCCATGGGGTATGGCAAGGCCGGCTCTTTCGAGGGTTTTTGCAGTGGAGGCGGACTGAAAAACCTAGCCACGACTTACATTCAAGAAGCCTGGGCCAAGGGGGAGCGGGTGGGATTTTGTCCCGATGAAGGGGCCCTTGTCGCGCTAGATGCCAGGGTAGTGTGCCAGGCTGCCAGTGAGGGCGATAGGCATGCCCTGGAGATTATTGGGACTTCGGCTAAATACCTGGGCAGGGGATTGGCCCTTTTGATTGATTTACTCAATCCCGAGATCATTGTGATCGGCAGTATCTACGCCCGCAATGAAGCGCTGTTTTACCCTGTGGTGAAGGAAGTATTGGAGGAGGAGTGTCTTCCTGGGGCCCTGGCGCAATGCCAAATCGTCCCGGCCAAATTAGGGGAGCAGGTGGGGGATATCGCCGCCATCGCCACGGCCTTCTACGGCCTGAAGCAGCTGGAGGCCTAGCTGTCTACCCTAGGCTAGTTTGGCCAAAGGGAAAGTGAACTGGGAGGCGAAGCTTGGGCGCAGGGGATTTCAATCTCAAGCAGGGGAGGGCTTCAACAGACATGAAGAAGGAAATCTTTGCCGTCGGAAATGCTCATTTGGATCCAGTGTGGCTGTGGCAGTGGGGAGAGGGACTGCAGGCAGCTAGGGCCACCTTTCAGTCGGCCTTAGATCGGATTGCTGAGCATGATGAATTTGTTTTCACCTGTGCCGGTTCCGGGATTTACCAGTGGATTGAGATCACCGATCCTCAGATGTTTCGGGAGATTCAAAGGGCGGTAGAAGAGGGACGTTGGGTTCTGGTGGGAGGATGGTGGCTGCAGCCAGATTGCAATATCCCTTCGGGAGAGAGTTTTGTTCGGCACAGCCTCTATGGGCAACGCTATCTCCTAGAGAAGTTCGGGCGTTGTGCCACCGTTGGTTATAACGTTGACAGCTTCGGCCACAGCTGGAGCCTGCCGCAGATTTTGCGCAAGAGCGGGATGGACAGTTATGTCTTTATGCGTCCTGGTCCCCATGAAAACCCTGACATTCCCGGACGCCTCTTTCGTTGGGAAGGTCTCGATGGCAGTAGCGTCTTAGCCTTTCAAATTCCCTACCAGTACAACCTAGAGGGCGAGAGACTGGCCCAACGCTGGGAGGATATCGTCGAGGAAGCCAATGACCAGCAACCGATGATGCTCTTCTATGGGGTGGGAAACCATGGGGGAGGTCCCACTAAGGCCAGCATCGCTTTCTTAGATGAGAAGAAAAAGGGCGATGAAGTATCCCTTCGGTTTAGCAGTCCCGAGGAGTACTTTGCTCGGGTCAGAAAACTAGGAATCACACCTCCGGTGTATCCCAACGAGCTGCAGCACCATGCCAGCGGGTGTTACTCTGTTCACTCCGAGATTAAGCGAGATAATCGCCAAGCTGAGGCGGCCTTAGAGGCGGCAGAAAAATGGGCTGTAATCGCGGCGGCCAATACAGAGTATGCCTATCCAGCTCAGGAGCTGACCCGCGCTTGGCAGGGTGTCCTGTTCAATCAGTTCCATGACATCATGGCCGGTACTTCGCTGGAATCGGCTTACATTCAGGCGAAGAATCTTCACGGTTATGCTTTGCAGTTGGGTGATGAAGTCGGGGAGTTTGCCCGACAGGCCATTGCGGGCCAGATCGATACCACCAGGCAAGAGGGAGTTCCTTTGATCCTGTGGAACAGCACCTCCTGGCCCCGAACCGAGGTGGTCACCGCAGAACTACAGTGGCGGGAGCAGGAAATTGAGGTTGTCGATCTAGAGGGTAACCCCATTCCCACGCAGGTGATGGCGCCAGAGGCAGCTATTGCCCCCGGCTCCCGGGTGAAAATAGCCTTTCCTGCCACCGTTCCCGCCTTGGGATATCGGGGCTATTGGGCTGTCCCCAAGGTGAGAACCACCGGCAATGACCCTTCTGCAGTAATAGTACGTACCAACGGGATGGAGAACCAGTATCTGCGGGTTGAGTTTGACGTTGCCACCGGAGCCCTCATAAGTCTCTTTGACAAGACGCTGGGTCTGGAAATGCTGGCCAGCCCCGGTCGGGCTGTGGTTTGTGACGATGACAGCGACACTTGGAGCCATGGAGTTTTCTCCTTCCCGAATCAGGTGGGGCAGTTTGACGGGGCGGAAGTGAGGATTATGGAGGCTGGTCCTGTTCGAGGTAGGATTCGTATCATCACCAAGTTCCAAAACTCCACTCTGCGCCAGGATTACATCCTCGCGGCGGGTTGTCGCTATCTGGACTGCCAGGCAACTATCGACTGGCGGGAACAACACCAGCTGATGAAACTAACCTTCCCGGTCAATGTCACTGAACCTACGGCTACCTATGAGATTGCCTACGGCCACATTACTCGCCCCTGTGATGGGGAAGAGGAGCCGGGCCAACGTTGGGTAGACTTGACGGGCACCCACAGGGCTAGTGGCACCACCTGTGGTCTGACCTTGGCCAATGACTGCAAGTACAGCTTTGATATCACCGATAGTGAGATTCGCATGACAGTATTGCGCAGTCCCGCTTACGCCCACCACATCCCCCGGCGGCTGGAGCCCGGCGATGAAGTGGAGTATATCGACCAGGGACAGCAGCGCTTCGCTTACCGGCTGTTGCCCCATCGGGGAGGAATTAGTTCCGGAGAATTCTCCGCACCAAGGGCCGGTGTTGAGCTAAACAGCCCCTTGGTGGTCAGGGAGGACTATCGTCACAGTGGTCCCTTGGCACCGGAAGCCTCCTTTGGCAGCACCTCGCAACCCCAGGTGCATCTGGCAGTGGTGAAGCAGGCGGAAGATGGCCAACAGGCCATTGTGATCCGGGCTTGGGAAACCAGCGGGCAGGACTTGGCGGAACCGGTTGCCATCTCGGTGATGGGATACCGGTTTACAGCGAAATTCCTGGCCCACGAAATCAAGACCTTCCTTCTATCCCAGGGATTAGTGACAGAGACAGACCTCTTGGAACGGCCCCTTACAGACTAACTAAGAAGCATTACAGAGCCCAGTATGGGTCATGAAATCTCATAGAAGTTCATCGATGAAAAAGCTGAGGCGTCGGGAAAACCCGACGCCTCATTATCTAAGGGTAAGACTATATCGTCATCCCTTGTTTTTGCTTACTCCTGGCCAGCCAACCGCTTGTAGTTCTCGTACCGGGCCAGAACTTCCTTTTCAGCCTTGGCGAACAACCGCTCAGATTCCTCTGGGAAGGTCTGAGTTAGGCTGCGGTACCGGACCTCACCCATGATGAAGTCACGGAACTTGCCGTTGGGTTCCTTGGAATCGAGGATAAAGGGATTCTTACCCTCTTCGGCCAGCAGCGGGTTGTAACGATACAGCGGCCAGTATCCGGAAGCCACCGCTTGCTTACCTTCCTCAGCACTCATCGACATGTTAATTCCGTGGTTGATACACGGTGCATAGGCGATGATCAGTGAGGGGCCACGATAGCTTTCGGCTTCGGACATAGCCTTAACCAGCTGGTTGTAGTTGGCTCCGCTGGACACAGAAGCGACATAGACATAGCCGTAGGACATGGCCATCATGCCTAGGTCCTTCTTCTTGGTCTTCTTACCGGAAGCAGCAAAGCGAGCTACCGAACCGGTCGGAGTTGCCTTGGAAGCTTGACCACCGGTGTTGGAGTAGACCTCGGTATCGAGCACCAGGACGTTGACATCTTCGCCGGAGGCTAGGACATGGTCCAAACCACCAAATCCGATGTCGTAGGCCCAGCCGTCTCCACCGATAATCCAGATGGACTTCTTGACCAATATGTCAGCGTTGTCCTGGATGTACTGGAGCGCGGTAGCGGTGTCGCCGGAAGCAGACTCAAGGGCGGCAGGCAGCAGCGCCTTGATCTTCTCGGCAGCGGCACGGGTGTTATCAGCACTCTCGGGATCCTCTAGCCAAGTGCCAAAGGCTTCCTTGAGCTCAGCGGAAATGTCTGCATTGAGCAGAGTCTCCATCTTAGCTGCCAAGGCGGCTCTTTGTGCCTTGTTGGCCATCAACATGCCATAGCCAAACTCAGCGTTGTCCTCAAAGAGGGAGTTACCCCAAGCAGGACCATGACCCTTCTCGTTGACGGTGTAGGGGCAAGTTGGGGCCGAACCACCGTAGATTGAGGAACAACCGGTAGCGTTGGCGATGATCATGCGGTCACCAAAGAGTTGGGTGGCCAACTTGATATAGGCAGTTTCGCCACAGCCAGCACAGGCACCGGAGAACTCAAAGAGCGGTTGCTTGAACTGACTACCCTTGACGGTATTGACGTTGAACTCGATGTCCGGGGTGGGAAGAGTCATTGCGTAATCCCAGTTATCGGCCTCAGCCTCAAGCCGAGCTGCGAAGGGCTCCATTGCCAGGGCCTTCTCCTTGGCCGGACATACCTGGACACAGACGCCACAACCGGTACAATCCAGAGGACTGACCTGGATGCGATACTGGTAACCGGCAAAATCACGGCCAACGGCCTTCTTCATCACAAAGCCCTCAGGGGCCTCGCCAGCTGCTTCATCCTTGACCAAGAAGGGACGAATGGCAGCATGGGGACAGACGAAGGAGCATTGGTTACATTGGATACAATTTTCCGGTATCCAGCGGGGAACGTCGATGGCGATTCCTCGCTTCTCATAGGCCGTAGTACCGGTGGGGAAGACACCGTCGGGAGTAAAGGCGCTAACCGGTAGGTCATCACCCTTCTGGGCAGCCATGGGCTGAACGATATCCCGCACAAAATCCGGAACCTCAGCGGTAGCCGCTGCTTCTTCAGTGGCGTTGATCCAGCTGGCCGGATAGTCGATCTGGACAACTTCCTCTACGCCACGCTCGACAGCCGCATAGTTGGCCTGAACGATCTTTTCGCCTCGACGGCCGTAGGTGTCCTTGATTGCCTGTTTCATATAGTCAATGGCATCGTCGACGGGAATAACGTTGGCAATCTTGAAGAAGGCTGCCTGCAATACGGTATTGATCCGACGACCCAGGCCAATCTCAGTGGCAATCTTGACGGCATCGATGTTATAGAAGCGCAGCTTCTTCTCGGCAATGGTTCTGCGCAGCGAGGCCGGGAGGTGGGTCTCCATTTCCTCTACCGTCCAAGGAGAGTTCAGGAGGAACACGCCGCCCTCTTTAATGCCATCGAGCATATCGTAGCGAGTCACATAGGACGGATTGTGACAGGCAACGAAGTCCGGTTGATCGATGAGATAAGGTGACTGAATGGGCTTTGGCCCAAACCGTAGGTTGGAAATGGTAATTCCGCCAGACTTCTTGGAGTCATAGACGAAATAACCCTGGGCGTACAGGTCGGTATGGTCACCAATGATCTTAATGCTGTTCTTATTAGCACCAACGGTACCGTCGGAACCCAAGCCCCAGAACTTACCCTGGAACAGGCCTTCGTAGGAGGTGTCAACGGGCTCACCGATGGGTAGAGAAGTGAAGGTGACATCGTCAACGATTCCTACGGTAAAGTGGTTCTTCGGCTCTTCAGCGGCAGCATTCTCGTAAATGGGCACGATCATGGTCGGGTTGAATTCCTTAGAACTCAGACCATATCGGCCACCGAGGACGCGGATATCCTTCTTGCCGGCCTCGGCCAAGACAGTCTGGACGTCTTGATACAAGGGCTCGCCGGCTGCACCGGGTTCCTTGGTGCGATCCATGACCACCACGGTCTTGACGGTCTCGGGCAAGACATCAAGGAAGTACTTAGCGGAGAAGGGTCGATACAAGCGAACGGTGATGACACCGACCTTCTCGCCCTTCGCGAGGAGATAGTCAACGGTTTCCTCGACGGCCTCGGCGCCGGAGCCCATGATCACGATGACGCGATCTGCGTCGGGGGCACCGTAGTAGTCAAAGGGCTTATACTGACGACCGGTAATCTTGCCAACCTCAGCCATTACCTCGGCAACGATGTCCGGAACAGCGTCATAGTAACGGTTGGCGGCTTCGCGGTTCTGGAAGAAGATGTCAGGGTTCTGAGCTGTACCCCGCATGTGGGGCCGCTCGGGATTGAGGGCACGCTTGCGGAACTTGGCAATAGCCTCGTGGTCGACCAAGGGTGCCATTTCCTCGTAATCGATGACATCGATCTTTTGAATCTCGTGAGAGGTTCTAAAACCGTCAAAGAAGTGGAGGAAGGGGATGCTGGACCGTAGAGTAGCCACGTGGGCCACCAAGGCTAGGTCCATAGCCTCTTGCACCGAGGCAGAAGCCAGCATTGCCCACCCAGTCTGACGGGCGGCCATCACATCAGAGTGATCGCCAAAGATCGACAGGGCATGGGTAGCTACTGTCCGGGCAGTCACGTGAAAGACCGTTGGCAGCAGCTCACCGGCAATCTTGTACATGTTAGGGATCATGAGTAGTAGACCCTGCGATGCGGTAAAGGTTGTGGTCAACGCGCCAGCGGCTAGGGAACCGTGAACGGCTCCGGCAGCTCCAGCTTCGGACTGCAACTCTGCTACCCGAACAGTCTGGCCAAAGAGGTTCTTGCGGCCGTTAGCTGCCCAGTCATCGCAGACTTCTCCCATGGGAGAAGATGGAGTGATGGGATAAATAGCAGCTACATCGCTCCACGCATAGGCAACGTGGGCCGCAGCGGTATTCCCATCGATAGTCATCTTCCGCATGATAATATAACGCCTCCTTCAGACAAGTTATTGACAAAATCACATACGAACATAGAAACAAACCCGAAAGGGGTTAATTTGTGACACCCTTCCCCAATTTACTACTATCTGGCGGGCCTGTCAAATTTTGCCGCGGTCAAGCCCCGGCGGGTTGTCTGACTAGCCGGGGAATCGTCACAAACTGCTTGATTAATTGGGTCTGCTCCCTAAGACAGGTTCGCTTTTTTGCTGCCATGTTCCTGCCGCTACTTGGGGTTACTTTGTAAAGAACCCAATTAATTCTGTGCCGGCGCTCTAGTTAATAAAGGCTTTCACCGGAGGCTTCTTCCCTAGAAGCAAAGGGACCCTTGACAGGGAATAGCCACGGAAAGGGAGAAGAATCGAGGAGAACCGATATGAGGGAAAGAGATTGGCACCTTCAGCCAATTTCAAGGTAGGGAATGGGGTCCCAGGGGAGGGTAAGTCATGAAGCTGCGAGTCTTAGTGGGTGGAACCGATAGAGAAAGGGCCAGGAGCTGCTACCAAGAGATCATTTCGGCCCTCGATGGGGCCAGCAGACAACCCTTGTACCTGATTACCGCCAGCCATTTGGTCGGTCGGGCCGAGCGGGAAATCTTGGCTCAATGTGCCGGATTTGACCGGCTTCGGATCGTGACCTTGCCCCAGCTGGCCTTGGAGATTTTGCGACAACAGGGTCACTGCGTCCAAGTGGCCTCTGGGCTTGAAAGCCGTCTGCTGCTGCGGGCTGCCATTGACGATGTGGCAGACCAGCTTTTCTATCTCAAAGAAGCAGCCCATCGCCAGGGATTTGCCAATGCCGTAGGTGAAACTTTGGCGGAGATCCGATCCTTAGGGATCAGTCTAGAGGAATTTATTGAGTTGGTGGGCACCGAGGGCTTTACCAGTGGACTTCATAGGGATTTGGCCCTGGTTGCCCAAAGCTATCAGCAGCGAATGCAGGAAAAAGATGACAGCCTCAGTCTTCTTGCTCGCGCTCGTCTGGTGTTAAATCGCTTGGAGAGGGATAATCAGTCAGAGATTTCTCCTTCCTGGGAGAGCAGCTGGAGACAGGCTAGGGTATGGATCCTGGGTTTGTCACTTCCAACTCCCTTGGAACTTGCCCTCCTCGAGGAAGTCGCGTTGACCTGTTTTGAGACGACCATTGTCTTGAGTGACGGGGAGACTAGCCAAGATCCACCCACAGCCCTCAAGCAGTGGATGGGGCGATTGCAGGAGAAGGGTTGTTCCGTCTGCAAGGTGCCGTCGGTCAAGGCAAGCTTAGAACCTGCTTTGCTGCCCGCGGTGAAGATCAGGGTTTATGAGGGAGAGCGGGAGGAGATAGCTCACACGGCAGCGCTGATCACAACCTTGGTGCGAGATCAGAAGGTCCGCTGGAAAGACATCAGTGTAGTTGTAGGTGATGAGGCGACCTACAGCCGTGAAATTGCTGAGACCTTTGCCAGCTATGGAATTCCCCATAGTCTGCTAACCTACCGTCGAGGTGGATTTCACCCGCTTATCCAAGGGGCTTTGTTGTTGTTGGAAGCTGTAGATAGTAGATTGGGCCAAGGGCCAGTACTGGACTTGATCAAGTCCCCCCTGTGGCCGGGAACCTTTGACAACAAGTCCCTTCTTGAGCTTTATGCCCGGGCCAATGGAATTTCCGGTGAGTTGTGGATATCGCCGGAGCCCTGGCCCTATCGGCAAACTCTGGAACTGGAAGAGGAACCATGGCAAGCCAAGAACGAAGCTCAGTTGCAGGCACAGGTGGAGAAGGCCAGAGAAATCTTAACTCCCTTGGAAGGACTGTATCGGCGCCTGGCCCCGATTTTCACCGGCGATTCCTCCGTCCAGGGATTGGCAAGGGAAGAGATTCTGGGAGCCCTCTGGGCAGTATTGGAGGAGCTGGATTATTCCCAGTGCCTGCTGGCTGATCAGGAAACAGGTGATGGGATCGACAGGGGAGCAATCAACCATCTGCTATCGGAATCGGTCTTTACAGCCCTTTGGACCCAATTGGTGGAAGCCTTTGATCTGGTGAGGCAGCTGCTGCCGGAAACCGTTAAGGACTGGCGGCAGGTGTCGACCCTATTGCGAGGAGCTATCGACGAGATCCAAATTCCCACCCCCCAGGCCATGGTTGACGAGGTACAGATTCTGTCCCCGGCGCAGACTTTAGAGGTGTCCCACCCTTTCAGCTTTGTCCTTGGGTGCATCGAGGGCGGAATTGATCCTCTTCCCGAGGCCAGGGGCTTGCTTCCCGGTAGCGATCTAATTCGCCTACGTCAAAGGGCCGGGGTTTCCTATCCCGCCAGGATTGAACAGTGGAGGCAGACCCGTGATCTGTACCGCCACCATGTGATTACCTCTGCGACAGAGAAACTGTGGATCAGCTATCCAAAGCAAAGGGGAGATACCGACTGTTACCCCCATGCCTTGGTGACGATGGTTGACCAGAGCTGCTTCGATTGTCAGTGGGAATTTGTCCAGGGGCCAATACCGGTGGAGCAGTTAACGAACTTCGAGGCCGCGGCCCATTCCATTGAGGTTGCCCTGGAGGCCTCAGACCCAGAGACGCTGGCCCCTCGTCTTGATCTGTATCGGTGGATGCTGGAAGATGAGCGGGGACGAAGGGCACTAACCAGGCAGATCATTCCCTTGGCCGATCCTGGAAAATACCGCTTTGATGCCACCTTGGCCCGGCAGTTGTATCGCTATCCCCTGGTAACCAGTATCAGCCAATTGGAGCAGCATTCCCGCTGTCCCTTGGCCCATTGGCTGAGGTACGGACTCAGGGTGCAGAAGCCGACTCAGTACCAGTTGGAGATGATGGACTTTGGCACAATTATCCACCATGGGCTCAAGGAGGTTCTTTTGGAGATTGAGCAACGGGGAGATTCTGTAGGTGGGGAAGAGGTCAGACAGATCGTTGATCGGGTATTGGAGAGGATTTTAACCAACATCAAGGGGGGAATTCTTCACTCCGATGGCCGGCACCGGCAACTGCAGTCCCGATTGCGCACTCGGCTCATCGATGCTGTGGACATCCTATTGACTGAGATGCGCCGATCCCAGTTTAAACCCCTGGCCTTGGAGCTGGAGTTTGGATTCCATCGATCGATACCGGCGCTGCAATTGGACCTTGGTGCAGGAGAGTGTGCCTACCTTCGCGGCAAGATCGACCGTGTAGATGTGGCTGAAATTCCTGGAATTGATGCCAAAGTGGTTCGGGTCTGGGACTATAAGCTGGGAAGCCGAAGGCTAGATCTGATGGATATTGCCGATGGTCTGGCTCTGCAGCTGCTGGGATATCTGCTGTTATTAGTCGAACATGGTCTTGATGGGAAGCCCCTGCTGCCAGGAGCGGTGCAGTACTTCCGGGTGGCCGATGGATTCCTGCCCAGTGACAGCGGCCCGGTATCCGAGGACAAGCGGGCCAAGGAGTGGGAAAAACAGTATCAGCTTTCCGGTCTCTTTGCCGCCGATACCAGAGTCCTCATGGCCCTGGACTCCCAGCTAACCGAAGGGGGCCTTTATCCCTTACGGCTCAAGAAGGATGGGCAAGTGTACTCCCAGGATGAAACAAAGGTAGTGGACTTGTCGCAATGGCCCTTGCTGCTGGGTCAGATTCGCGGGCACATGGTTAATCTGGTCCGAGACATCCTTGCTGGGAATGCTTGTCCCCAGCCCTATCGCCGGGGTAGTCACACCGCCTGCGATTGGTGTGATTATCGGTGGGTTTGTCCCTTTGACCCCAATATCATCGGTTACGAATACCGTGAGGGACGGGTGTTGACGGGAAGGGCCGCTAAGGAATACCTATTTATGGAAGCCAATCACAGGGGAGGTGAGTCCCATGGGCGCCCCTAATTTCACCCCTGAACAGGCGGCAGTGATTTCTGCTCGCAGCGGGGGAGTATTGGTGGCGGCATCGGCGGGGACCGGCAAGACCTTTACTTTGACCTATCGCATTGTCAACCGGATTCTAGATCGTGACAACCCCTTGGACCTGGAGCGGCTCCTGGTAGTCACCTTTACCGATGCCGCTGCCAAGGAGATGCGGGATCGGATCCGGCAAAGTCTCGTCGCAGCCCTGGCAGATCAGCCAAGGAATCGCCACCTGCAGGAGCAATTGGATAAGGTTGGCACAGCTCAGATCTCCACGATTCACAGCTTTTGCCGCAGAATCATCCAGCAATACGCCTACCTGCTGGGTCAGGAGCCTTCGCCTCCGGTGATACCGGCAACCGAAGCTGCGGTGCTGCAAGCAGCGGTCCTGGAGGAGTTATTCGCCGCCCGTTATGAAGCCGACGATGCTCAGTTTATTGACCTTTTGGATAGTTACAGTCGAGGGCTAGGAGATCATCGCCTCAGAGATATAGTATTGAAGGTCTATGAGTTCACCACCAGTTTACCGGACCCAGAGGCCTGGATGGATCACGTGGTGGCTCTGTGGGAGGTAAGTGGGCGGGAACTGTCAGAGCACTTGTGGCTCCAGATTCTCAAGGAACAGGTTGAGGCTCAGTTGGAATGGGCTAAGGTGCAGACAGAGAAGGCAGTGGAGATCTGCCATCAGCCAGGAGGCCCGCAGCATTATTTGCCTCAGTTTACCCAGGATTGGACAGAGGTCCTGGCTGCGCTAGAGGCCGTTAAGGCCGGTAACTGGCAGCAGGTTCCTGGGCTTCTCCCGAGCTTTCCGACACTCAAGGGCAGTCGCAGCAAGGAGGTAGATCCAGAAGCTCAGGCGGCAGCCAAGCAGCTCAGGGATCAGGTAAAAAAAAGGATTAACGAACTAAGAAGCGGTGTTTTCTCCCGCAGCCTCGATAGCTTTGCTCAGGATCTGCCCGAGGACCGTAAGCGAGTTGTCGCGATCCTGGACTTGGTCAAGGCCTTTGCCCGGGACTACACCAGAAGGAAGCGGAGCCTAGGAGTGGTGGATTTTGCCGACCTGGAAAGATTGGCACTAGAGCTGTTGAACACGATCGTTGATGGTAAGGTCATTTTGGCTCAGCGCCTGAGGGACGAATATGATGAGATCTTGATCGATGAGTATCAAGACACCAGTCAAATTCAAGACGAAATCTTGTATCTAATCTCCCGGGATGCTGCGGAAGGCCCTCAGGAGGGATTACCCAATCGGATCCTAATTGGTGACGTGAAGCAGAGTATTTATCGGTTTCGGTTGGCAGATCCGACACTGTTTGTCAGCAAACTGGGAACCTATAGTCATCAACCCGATGCCAAATTGAGACAGATTTCCCTCACCCATAACTTCCGGTCTCGCAAAGAGGTCCTGGAGGCAGTTAACTATGTCTTTCAACAGGTGATGACCCGGCAGGCCGCAGAGATCGACTACACCGAAGGGGATTTCCTTACCGGCGGAGCCCAGTGGTATGAGGATGGACAGGCTCCTTCTTCGAAGAATCCCGTAGAATTGTATCTCTTGGATACCTCAGCTGCCCAGTCCACTGCCCTAGAGGATGAATCCAGCGATGTGGCCATCACTGCGATGGAGCAAGAGGCACGATTTATCGCCGGAAGAATCCATCAGCTGATCGAAGGCGGGTATCTTGTCTTTGATAACAAGACCAAGAAGTCCCGTCCCCTGGAGTATGGCGATATTGCGATTTTACTGCGCTCGCCCTCCAGAGCGGCCGAGACGGTGCGACAGGTACTGCAGCAACAGGGCATTCCTGCCCGATCCCTAGCTGGTGGTCAGCTCTTTGACGGCCCGGAAACCAGGTTACTGGTAGCTTTGTTAGAGCTGATCGATAACGGTCGTTTGGGCCCCCAGCTGGCCAGCGTGTTGCTAAGCCCCATCGGTGGCTTTAGTGTCGAAGAGA
Source organism: Bacillota bacterium (assembly GCA_012727955.1). NCBI lineage: Bacteria > Bacillati > Bacillota > Bacillota bacterium. The sequence continues at coordinate 2,517 of JAAYGB010000016.1, read as the reverse complement.
TAGCCCAGATCAAAGCTGATCATCCTGAGGCAGAACTTGCCGACGCTCTCCAAGCCTATGGTGAGAGTGGATCTGCACTGGGAGAGAAGGTAAAGGACTTTCTCGATAAACTGGCTGACTGGCGCCGAGTTGGCCAGTTGGGGCCCTCCTACTTGATTCGCCATCTCCTGCGGGAGTTGGGACCGGGGGCATTTGTCCAGTACGCTCCCGATATCGATCTTAGGCTGCGTAAGCTGAGACAGGTGGTGCAGTTAGCCGAGGAGTTTGAAGGAACCCATCTGCCGGTGCTATCGGGTTTTATTCGGCATTTGACCAGGCTGCGCAGTGAAGGGGGCTTAGAGACGTCGCTCACGGATCTTGCCTCTAACGCGGTCAAGATTATGAGTATCCATAAGAGCAAGGGATTGGAGTTTCCTGTGGTGTTTGTCGCGGGGTTGGCAAAGCGCTTCAATCTCTCGGATGTTTACGGCGATCTTCAGTTTGACAGTGAAATTGGGATCGCGTTGCGGCATGTGGACACCAATGCCCGGCAGAAGTGGTCTACCCTTAGCTCTCTGGCAGCAGCCTATACCATCAAGGGGAAAATCTTAGCTGAAGAAATGCGGGTTCTCTATGTGGCTATGACCCGGGCCAGGGAGAAGTTAATCCTGGTGGGCAGCGGTGCCAATCCCGCCCAGATGTGTTCTCGGTGGACCGACGGGGTGACACATCCCCACAGGCAATTGCCTACACTGCAATTGCTGGAGGCTAGGTGTATGTTGGACTGGATCGGTATGGCGGTGATCCGGCATCGGGATGGTCACCCACTGCGCCAGTTGGCGGAGTGCAGCAGTGCTCCAGCTAACGTAGAGTTAGCTGGGTATCCCTGTCATTGGTATGTCGGTGTTGGCCCTGAGCCCCAGACACCTCAGGGCAGAGTCGATGTCTCGGCCGGCGACGATGACTCCCAGGATGATCTGGAGATCGCTGGCCATCTTCGCCGCCTACAGCCCCTTCCGAAGCCAGGGGAACTGCCGGATGCAGATTACAGCCAATTGCTAGACTGGCGGTACCCCGATCCAAAGTGGCAAAGGGTAAGAAGAAGTTACGCTGTAACGGACTTGGCACAAAGTGAGGACTTGTCCCCGGCTCAGCGGCAGAGTACCACAGCAGCCCCACGGGGCTCCAAGTTTTCACTACAGCTTCCTCGGCCCAGCTTTTTGGCCGGTGAGTTGGAACGGGGGCTAGGGGCAATGCGGGGTAACGCCGTACACCGCTTTTTGCACTTGGTTTCCCTGGAACAGGATCTGGCTGATTCCAGGATTGTAGCGGAGGTTATCACTGATCTGGCGGCTCAGGGTAGACTGCAACCGGCGGAAGCCAAGCTCATCAATCCTGAGGTGGTAGCTCGCTTCTTTGCTACAGACTTGGGCCAGATGATCCTCGCAGCCGGCACCCAAGTGGAGCGAGAGGTTCCCTTTGCTTTGGCCTTACCGGAGCAGACCGCTTGGGGTGACGAAGATCTCATCGTTGTCCGGGGGATTATAGACATGATCCTGCCATCGCCCCAGGGACTGGTGATTGTGGACTTTAAGACCGATAATGTGGCCCCAGAGGATGTTCCCTATTATGCCCAACGCTATCTTGCTCAAGTGAACTACTACGCACAAGGGTTAACCAGGATTCGCCAAAGCCCCGTAGCGGCAGGATATTTGGCCTTCTTGACTTCGGGAGTCAACTTCCCGGTGCCCATTCTTCCACGAACCTAAATCCTTGCGCCCGTCGCAGGCCTATTGCCTGCGACTATTTTTTTGCCGGAGATGACATCTATTGACATTTTCTTCTGGGCGGGTGATAATGGATATGCTAATGATAATCATTCTCAGGTGCGAGGGCGTTGCCAGCCGATGGCCAAGGAGAGGTGACACTAGATGCAGGTGACTGACACTGTCCTTTGGACCGGGGTATTGGACCCCGATCTGCGAGTTTTTGACGTAGTGATTCCCACGGAATATGGTACAACCTATAACTCGTATTTGATCAAAGCCAAGAAACCCACCCTGATTGATACCGTCAAAGGCAATTTCACCGAGGAGTTCCTGGAGAAATTGACGGCAGCCATCGATCTTGCCGATTTGCAATACTTAGTTGTCAATCACACGGAACCCGATCACTCTGGGGCTGTATCGGAATTGCTGCAGCGGGCTCCTCACCTGAAGGTGTATGGTTCTCCCGCGGCTTTGAGGTTCCTGCGGGCCCAGGTGGGCCGGGACTTTGACTCGGTGGCAGTGAAACATAACGATACCTTAGATTTGGGAGCTAGAAAATGGCGGTTTTGCGTGGTTCGGTGAAGTTCGGTAATGTCGTTTTGATGGGCTTTTCCGGGATTTGGGATTTTGTTCCATTAGGTGTTTTTGGGGCCAATTATGCGTTCTTTGACCCCAAAGTGGCCCCAAGAATCGCGTCCATAACTTCTGCGGCAGCCCTGTCCGCGCTACGTAATTCGTGAACGTAAACGTCTAGCGTCGTACTGGTGCG